>NZ_JUEI01000069.1:0-37526 GCF_000802655.2 Paenibacillus sp. IHB B 3415
AGCTCGGCGTTGATGTTTCGCGGCCAGAAATAGAATATATCATGTATAGAACTTCTTTGCAAGCTTTATTTTGAAACTATCTCGTGCATTACCTTGAACCTAGGTTCTTCACGGATTGTGCCCCTTAATGCATGGAGTGCGGCGGACCGCACTCACAGTACTCCTTCCGACACAATGTATCAGTTAATCCAACAGGATAGATAATATCCACAGAGTGAAGGCTTGTTCCTCTCTAGCAGATTTACGGCCTTAATTATCGTCCAGCAGCTCTAGCACATCACGCCTCATGCTAAGCTGCCCTGTCTTAAGCGGAGTTCCCACACGGGCCAGCATCTGAATCGTCTGACCGGGAGAGGCATATTCGCGGTGAATCCCGCTGTACAATCTGCTCATCTCCGGATATTCCTCAAGCACCTGGCTTAATGGTTGCATAGCCAGCCCTTGTAGGTGGGCGGTCAAGGTTAACCGGCTGTAGAGCATGCCGCTCCGGATTTGACTGACCCGGCTGTTGTCATTGCTGATAATTAGCACGTACGCGGGAGTACTCTTGACCGAAGCTGTTGTGGAGTTGATAAACTGCTTCGAAGCAGCTTTTCCTTCATTTAGGGATGGAAACAGAGTTACTGCACCCTGAAGGATATGTCGCATAATACCGCTAGTTCCTTGTCCTTCTACAGAGAATCCATCGCGGAATTGATTCTTCTCCCGTTCATTGGCGCGGAAGATCCGTGCGGATTCCTGCATCACAGAATCTACACCAGCCTCTATTACTGCCGCTTTCTCGGCGTAGTCTCCCAATATCTTCATATTGCCGGCATCCTGAACGATGTTCATTTTCAGACCGCTGATATAATTAATACTCCGCAGTCCCTTCAATTGAACCGGGCTGAGCTTATCGGAAGTATAAGGTCCCCTATTGGTATCCGGCTGGAATAAATAATTGTAGAGCGGCGGCTGGCTCACCAGACTTATGCTATTGAGCGTAAGACGTGCAACCGGTTTGCTGGCCATACTCTCTTCCAGCCTGCTCTCATCATAGCCTCCCTCAGGAAACAGTTTGATATCTACCTGATATCCAAGCTGTTGTCCTGCAATCCGTACATATTCCAGAAAGGTTCCCTGCGAAATCATTAACTGTCTTGCTTCAGGATCCACCGCCGGAGACAGGCGTCTGTTGTCAGCATATAGAGTAAACACTTTATCGTTCTTCTGATCCAGCTTGATTAACCAAGGCTGCATATTATGCCCGCTTGCGGCCAGCAGACCATGTGCGGCCAGTCTCAATCTGGGATCTGTCATAGCTGCGGAGTACCCTTGACTCCACGGCTGCAAGTAATCCTGCTGCCTGAAGACTCCACTAAGGAACATTAATAAGGCAAACACGGCAAGGACCAGCCCGGCAGTAAACGAAATAATTAGCTTCAATATTTTAAAACTCCTCTTTCCTTTCAATGGACCCCCTCCTCTAGACTTTTATAGACTCAACCATCAGATGGAAGGCTGCCATTACGAGCTCATCCGGTGTTGTCGAATGCATCTGCCTGAGATAATTCTCCTTCTTCCGGACCGTATTCAAAACACCGATCACACAAGACCACAGCACCAGCGCGGTTTGGACTGGATTCAGGCTTTTACGGATTACGCCCTCTTCTATCCCTTTGCGGGTTAGCCCGATTAAGTACTCTGTCATCTTCTCACCCAAGGCATAACATTCCTCTCTGGAGGCGTCCGTGATTCCCCTATCGAAGTCAATCTCTGCGGTCTCGTATTCCATAATGGCCTTGAAGTATTCCGGGTGCACTTTGCTGAAACGGTAAAAAACATTGCCCATTTGCATAAGACTGTCTATGGCATTAGCGGTCTTCGTCTCGAGCATTTCCTGCTGCAGCATCCCTTGCATCAATCTATAGCCCCTGATCATGATCTCAAAGTAAAGCTGTTCCTTGCTGTTGAAATATACATATAGCGTTCTCTTGCTGAATTCCGCCGTTTTGGCAATGTCATCCATGGTCGTATTCTGATAACCTTTGGCAAAAAAGACTGTCTCCGCAGCTTCTATAATGTCGTTCCTGCGGAGCTCCTTCTCTTTCATTTTGCGTTCGCTGCTTCCCACAGTCTCGCCTCCTTCCAATCTGCACGGTAGTGCAGTCAAGTAAACCATTAGTTTACTTTGCGCTTCTTGGGGTCCTGATGTCTGTGAGGTTGGTTACATTCGAAAGAAACAAGCCATGCATGAGAAGGGTCCGAAGTGGATAAAGTAAATACACCAAACTTAAGCGTTTGCTTTTAAAGCTATGCTTAACAACACTGAAGCTCATGATTCCGAAGTGGGTATTGTTCGAAGTACATTCGCCGAGGTTAAGCTGAGCAAACTATTAGGAGGACCGCCGCAATGGACACTCATGAATTCGTGGAGAAATTCCAGGAGAATCAGCGAAAGGCGCAGAAGAACAGAAACCGGGGCAAAGGAACACCGGGCGCACGCCTTGCGAACAAACAGCACAGCACCAATAAATAGGCTACAACATTCAGCCAGGAGCTGTATACCAAAAAGGGATGTCTGCAAGGACCAGTTCAGCTGGCTCTGCGGACATCCCTTTTTACTATAAGAACATTCTATAAATATGCTTCTGAAGATTTCTCAGTGTGTTCTATCTCTATAGAAGCAGTAGTGATTATTTGCTCAATTTCGCTACACTTACAGCTACTTTCTCGATTTGTGCTTTGCTGAGTGATTTATCCGGCGAGCTGATGGTCACAAAATGGTCTGCCAGCGCAAAGGTCAGCATAGCCGTATCTGAAGGTGTGTACCATTTCGCTTCAGTTCCGTTGGATAGCTTCACGGTAGTTCCGTCATAATCGTAGGAATAATCACGCGGTGATACATTCACCCGCATTTTATTGAACAGGAAGCTCACGCCGTCATCGCCGCCTACAACCTTCTGGAACGCATCGCCGCTGATCATTTGTGCCGGAGCATAAGCGGTCTCGAAGCCTTCGAAGTTAGCGAATGTCTTGGTGATCTGTTCTTTTTGTGCTGCACTGTATTGTACTGCCGCTAAAGTGATAGCTGAACCGTTATCCGGTGTTGGAGTTACCTTTCCGCCGCCCAGAATGACCTGGTTAGTAGAAGCATTGAAGGTTACCGGCACCTTCAGTGCATCCGCCAGCGCCCGGACCGGAAGGTATGTTGTATCATTATAAGTAATTGGTGACAGTGTTTTGCCATTGCCGTCTACTGGCGTGTAAGCCGCTCCGTTTACTTTGAAGCCGATGCTGTGGTTCAGGTACGCGCTGATTTTCTGCATATTCGTTCCTGCGTATACACCTGCTGAACCCGTAATTGCCATTCCGAATACCATGGTTGCTATGATCATTTTTTTGCTCTTCATTATTATCGTCTCCCTTGTGTGTATGTTGTTTGTAGTGTTCCTTGCTATAGATTCATTAAACCATTAACTTGTTTCTAACTTGTATCCGGATTGTAAAGAAGTAATTCCGAATCTGCACCAGGTGTTAACGGCTGTTCGGGACCGTAATCTGGTACACCTCGGTGTACAGGATATCTCTAAACCGCTGGAATTCCTTCAGGGTAGCTGGCCGGGGATAGGTCATGATGCGCAGCGGCAGATCAGCTTGACCCGCGCGCAGCGGCGGCTGCACATAAGGGTACGGATTCAGATAAAAGCCCAGCCGTTCATAGAATCCGATCCTCCGCTGTTCCATTTCCCCCTCAGGCGGCTCCACCTCCAGCACCACCGGCTTGTCCGATCGGCTAATATAGCGGTTCATCAGCTTCTTGCCGATTCCCCCGCCCCGTATATCCGGGTTAACGGCAATATGCTCAACAAACCGCAATTCAGGGAATTCCCAGGCGGCCATAAAAGCGAGCGTCCGGTCCTCTGCATCCTTTTCGGTATACAGGTGATAATTCGGATTCGCCAGCAAAGCCCGCTGCCCGCTATAGGTTCTGATCTCACTTACCGGAAAAGAAGCTTCCATAATTGCGAATATCTCATCAAAGGTTGTTCCGCTGATTGGCGACTGATTGCTCATTTTCTGCTGCCCGCTTTCTGCTGTTTCTATTAAGTGAAGCGCCTTGCTCTTTATTTTACCCGTAATTCTTGTATGAATAACTTCATGGGAAGCTACACTAGAGATGTCTGGACCTGCTTATATAAAAAAGATGCCCGGAGGCATCATCTGAGGGTTGTTGCGGCTGCAGTTTATAATATACGTCCGGGCCTAGTCCATATTGGATAAATCATTCGCAGTCCCGGCCACATGCTCAAACGCCCGGCTTAACTCCTGCATTGATTGTCCCTGATGCTGTGAGAATGACATGATGTGCTGGATAGACTGGTCCATCTGCAGAATAGACTGCTTCATCCCCGCCAGCTGGCTGTGGATGTTCTTCACCAGTGCGTGGCTGTCATTAGCCAGCTTGCGGATTTCCGTCGCCACCACTCCGAATCCCCGTCCCTGCTCACCGGCTCTCGCCGCTTCAATTGCCGCATTAAGCCCGAGCATATGTGACTGGTCAGCGATCCGTTTGACGGTGGACAGAATCTCAAAGCTGCTCTCGATATCTTGAACCATAGAATTCGAGCTGCTCACTAACTCGTCCAGTCTTTGGGTAATTCCCATAGAGGAACGGGTCACTTCTTCGGAGGTCGCCGTCATTTCTTCCACCAGTGAGGACAATTCCTGTGCACCCTCCTGAAGCCTTGCCGCCTTGTGGTTGGATACCATCGCTGCAATAACACCAATGACTTCACCCTCACGCATGACCGGGACTGCCGTTGAGAGATAGGATATGCCAAAAGCTTCAGGGCCGCGTTCCTCGCGCTGCACTTTGCCAGTCTCCAGGGCTGCATACGACACAGTACCTCTGAACTTCTCAATAGGTGCGCCTACCGGAACCTTAAGATCAATCTTCTCACCGGGAAGATAAGCAAGCACCTTGTCCGTATCCGCGAGCACCAGGGCAGCATCCTCGGGGTACGTTTTCTGAATCATACTGAGCACATTCTGCAGCTGCCCAAGCTTATCCTCCTGTTTATCCTCCAGCATAACTATCGACCGCCTGTTCCGTAATTTTCAATATTCAGGTCTGATTATATCACTTAATGAAAAGGGTAATTGAATTTTTCTGAAAACCATGTGGTTCTCCCCTTCAAGATGAGAACGTTCAAAATAAAAGCTGTCACAGAACATTCTTCTGTACCGTTACGGTGATTTAGCATCTGGTACTAGGAGAACGTGCTATACTATATTTATCAGATACATCATCATGTTTGCATAGGAGAGGTTCAATTGGATAATCAACGCTGGATCGCACCTGAATTCTACAATCTCACTTCGGAAATGGAGCAGCATCCTGAAGATAAGATTGCCCTTAAATGGTTACAAGAGAACGGGGATTTCGAAGAAATCACCTATGGACGGCTTATGGCTCAGGCTAACCGTCTGGCCGGGGGGCTGTCAGGGCTCGGTCTGAAGCAAGGGGACCGTGTCCTGGTTATGGTACCACGCCGCATTATCGCCTACGTCATCTATCTGGCCTGCCTGAAGCTGGGACTTGCCGTTATTCCATCTTCTGAAATGCTGCGGGCCAAGGATCTGTCCTACCGGCTGCGCCACTCCGAGGCCCGCGCGGTCATTGTCTGGTCGGAGGTTACCGGTGAAGTGAACAAGATCGCCGAAGATCTGCCTGCACTCGACTATCGCCTGTCTGTCGGCGAAGCTGAGCTTGGCAACGGCTGGGTAGACCTGGAAGGCCTGATGGACGGACAATCCGACTCCTTCCCTGCGGTTGCCAGCCGCCGGGACGATATCGCCATCCTGGCCTATACTTCCGGTACAACCGGCAACCCGAAGGCCGTAGTCCATACCCACGGCTGGGGATATGCGCATCTGCGGATCACCTCTTCCCTCTGGCTGGATATCCGTGAATCGGATACCGTCTGGGCAACGGCCGCGCCGGGCTGGCAGAAGTGGATCTGGAGTCCATTCCTCACTGTACTCGGCAACGGGGCTACCGGCTTCGTCTATAATGGCCCTTTCCATCCGGACCGTTATCTTCAGCTGCTGCAGGATGAGAAGATCGGGGTATTGTGCTGCACACCTACAGAGTACCGTCTGATGGCCAAGACTGAAGGCCTCGCCCAGTACGATCTGTCGAATCTGCGTTGTGCGGTATCCGCCGGTGAGCCGCTGAATCAGGAAGTCATTCACACCTTCCAGCAGCACTTCGATATTACGATCCGCGACGGCTATGGACAAACAGAGAGCACCCTGATCATCGCGGCGCTGAAGGATGAGCCGATCCGTGTCGGCTCCATGGGCAAATCGATTGCTCCCGGTATTGTTGAAGTAATCGACGAGGAAGGACATCCGCTGCCTGCCGGGGTCGTCGGTGATATCGCCGTGCACCTGAGCATGCCTGCCCTGTTCCAGAATTACTACAAAGATCCGGAGCGCAAAGCAAACTGCTCGCACGGGGAGTATTTCGTAACCGGCGACCGGGCGCGCAAGGATGAGGACGGCTACTTCTGGTTCGAAGGCCGCGGGGATGATATCATCATCAGCTCTGGTTATACCATCGGACCGTTTGAAGTAGAAGAAGCATTAATGAAGCATAATCTGGTCAAGGAATGCGCAGTGGTAGCCAGTCCTGACGAGATCCGCGGCTCGGTCGTCAAAGCTTTTGTCGTGCTCAAGGACGGCCATGCCGGCACACCGGAGCTGGCCAAAGAGCTGCAGTCCCATGTCAAGGAACAGACTGCACCTTACAAGTACCCGCGCAAAATCGAATTCATTACGGATCTGCCGAAGACGACCTCCGGCAAAATCCGCAGAATCGAGCTGCGTGAGCAGGAGAAGAAGGCTGCGCAAGAGTAGGCAGCAGCTTGGCCGGCAGCAGCAGGCTGGCTCCTGTTGATTGGAAACGCGCCGATAAGGGCAGTTCCTAACTAGCGGAAACAATAAAATGCCCGTCCCTACAATGATGTAGGAACGGGCATTTTTGTGCTTTTACCTCTAGACAGCCTTAAGCTCTAACGAATACGAATCGAACCTTCCCGTCCCTGTATCCTTGTACCGCGTTTGCCGCTGGACAGAAGCAGCAACGCTGTATACAGAATGACAAGAATAAGTGTGGTGACCAGACTCCCTTCCAGGCCGAACTTGCCCCCGGTCAGCAGAATATTTCCTTGTAAGGATATCGAATAGATCCCTTTGGGCGCATTCCCGCTCACCGCAACGCCGTATATGTAGCCCTGGAACAAATTCCAGGAAATATGCAGCGCCATCGCAGCGTACAAATTGCCTGTCCGGAGAGTCACCCAAGAGAAGATTAAAGCGATAATCACAATATTCAGTCCACTGATCCAGCTATATCCAGGATTCGCTATGTGGGCAAACGAGAATAAGATGGAGGTCAGGCCCACTGCGGCCGGAATACCGAGCCTTGAGGACAGCAGATGCTGAAGGTATCCTCTGAAGATCACCTCTTCGCAGATTCCGGCCAGCAGTGCCGTAATCACAATATCCGCCGCATCCAGCTGCCCGAACCGGGGCTGTAACCATTCTCCCTGAACCCTGGCATTCCCCAGCCCCCACAGCACCAGCAGAACAGAGGTCAGCAGCAGTGCTCCGCCTGCGAAGCCGGCAGCGAACCGCTTGCCGTCAGGCCTGGACAGTCCGATGCTGGACAGTGGACGCTTATGTATTATTCGTACCGTATAACACACGACAATAAACGAATAGATGGCTGTAGATTTGAAGACACGCACCCAGCCGTCCGGATCGAATAATCCTGTGGAACCCACCCGCAGCGATAAACCAAAGGAGACAATTACCGTCAGAAGCGCAATAGCCCCGCCGACCCATAAAATCTCCCAGCCTGCTCTGAGCTGCCTGTTCCGGTTCCTGAATAGAAATTGCATGTGCATTACCCCTTCCCTTCCTCATCCTCTCATCCGTTAGACGGACCCGAAAGGGAAGGGCCCTGCAAAACAATTGAATATATGCAAAATAATCCAGAGCCGCAGCTTCTTACTCCGACCAGTACTTCGCATCCGGATTCAGTGCTGCACCTACCTCGCCTTCCGTTACCAGATCACAGTCCAGGTAGCCCTCTTCATCCAGGAAATAAACCTCCTGCTTATAGAATTCGCACAGGGTCTCCAGGAATTTCTCCGGTGAATCATACATGGTCACCAAATCGCCGTAGTCATGCAGAAGGTCGCATACCCGCTCGACCCCATCCTCAGACCGGTGGTAGCAGATAAAATCACTGCCGTAGTTAGTCAGCAGCGGCAGCACGACCCCGCCGCCGGCATAGCCCTTCTCCTGCAGGATGCCTGACAGTAGCGCCACTTCCTGGCCGTATTCCCCGATATGAATCAGCCGGTAGCCCGGAATGAATTCAACCAGGCTGGGGTCCTCTTCGCTGCTGCCCGTTCCCAGAACCGTGTCATAGATTGCCTGTAAAAGCGATGGAACCTCGGGGGCATACTCTGAAATAGCGGCACTGCCTCCTGCCGGGGCCTTGCCCAGACTGGCGGTGTAGCCGGGCCGCAATTGCGCGGACAGCTCCAGGAATTCCTGAAATTTATGGGTAAGCATGAAATCATCCTTTTCTTGAGTGAGTATGAATATCATCGGTCATTTTATATACCTTGCGGCCAACGGTCTTGGCCTCTGCGAACATGGAGGTGATGACCTCCTGCACGGTGGTAATCTCACGTACCAGCCCGGCAATCTGGCCGGCCATTACCGAACCGTTCTCTGTATCCCCGTCACGGACCGCAAGGCCCAGAGAACCCATCGCCAGTGCCTCCAGCTCCTCTTTACCCGCCCCGCCATTCTCCAGCCTCATATACTCCAGTGTCATACGGTTCTTAATGCTGCGCACAGGAACACCAAGCGAACGGCCGGTTACCAGCGTATCGCCGTCTTGTGCGGCAACAACCGCCTGCTTAAACTGCTCATGGGCCGGACATTCAATTGTCGCCAGGAAGCGTGTACCCACCTGCACCCCCTGCGCTCCCAGTGCAAAAGCCGCCGCCGCTCCCCGGCCATCGGCGATTCCGCCGGCAGCAATGACGGGAATGGCTACAGCATCTGCAACCTGTGGAACAAGCACCATGGTTGTAGTCTCGCCCACATGACCGCCCGCCTCTGTGCCTTCGGCCACAATCGCGTCGACTCCCAGCGCCTCCATTTTCCGCGCAATCTGCACAGAAGGAACTACAGGAATGACTACTATGCCTGCTGTCTTCCACATGGCCACGTAATTCTTGGGCGAACCCGCTCCTGTGGTCACGACCTTAACGCCTTCGTCTATCACCAGTTGTGCCAGTTCATCCCGGTTGGGAGCCATCAGCATCAGGTTGACGCCGAAGGGCTTAGCCGTCAGGCTTTTACACTTATGAATTTCTTCACGCAGCCGGTCCGCACTCATCCCCCCGGAGGCAATGACTCCCAGTCCCCCCGCATTCGATACCGCTGCTGCTAGTTCGGCGTAGGCAATCTGCGCCATGGCCCCTTGGATAATCGGATAGGTGATCCCCAGCATTCTTGCAATACTCATAATCCTTCCCCCTTATCACATCAAAAAGCGGATCGATAAGGAAGGCTCCCCCATCTCTCCGCTTGCAGTGCTCTACCTATTTGGTGGCCGAAACCCACATTTTCTCCAGCCATTCATCGAAATTCTCGCCCTTCTCGCCTTCGTAGGCATCGTAGACGTCAATCCGCATCTTCTTCAGCTTCTCTTTGAACTCTTCGTAAGAATGGTCTTTCGGAAGACTCTTCTTAATCCGCAGAATAATCTTCGATACCCCTCTGAACAGCTCGGCCTTGTTCTTCGACGGAACCTTGACCTCTTCGCCGAAGGCTCTCAGCTTGTTGTACGCGGCTTCTTGAACGGTATATACAGGATCGCTGATCATCAGACGATTGAGGATATCAATAATTTGTTTGTGGTTGTAGCGGCCCAGCTCTTCCACTGCTTCAAGACGCGCTCTCCAATCCGCGGAGCGGCCGGCGGCTTTCTTCAGTTCCTCATAATTCTCTGGCAGCTCTTGGATTACTTCTTCATTATTCAAACGATACAATCCCCTTCTTGGTTAAATCTGATATATAGAACTTTTATCTTACATAGTGCAATTCTACAGTACTGTACTCCTTGATTTCAATCTTTTGTACAAACATTCATGCGATTCCGGAGCAACCGGCAGATCTTACTCATTTCCTCCGGCATTCTCCGCTTCAGCACCAGGAACAGCAGCAGGCTTGCCTGCCTCGATCAGCACCTTATTACCCAGCAGGAAAAAGCCTTGGATAAACAGCAGCATTCCCGTAATGATCAGCAGCCATTCAATCTGTATGAGATCGGCCAACGGCCCGAAGACCAGCATGCCCAGCGGCATCATCGAACTCGAAATCATGCCCAGCACCCCGAAGACCCGGCCCAGGTAATCCGGCTCCACCTTCTCCTGCAGCAGAACTGTGGAGGGGGTATTGAAGAACGGCAGTGCCAGTCCCACCAGCCCCATTACGGCAAGATAAATCCAGAAGACCGGAATTACACCCAGCGCAAACGTGCATAACCCGACGGCAAGGGCCGATAGGGTCATCGTATGAACCCGGTTCCGGAAACCCGGCCAGACGGCCATCAGCAGCCCGCCAAGCATCATCCCGATCGAGAACGTAATCTCAATGGCGGTCAGCCGCCAGATATCCCCGCCAAAGGTTCTCGTAACCTGCAGCGGAGTCAGAAACGACACCGGGGCCGCTAGCACAAAGAAAAAAGCACAGAAAATAAAAAAGCTTCTAATATAAGCATGCTGCCGGATATAGCTGAAGCCCTGGCGCAGATCACTCAAATAGCTGAGTGTCTGCTCTGCAGCAGCTTTGGCATGAAGCGGCACCTGCACGAAGAAGAACATCGTCATAACCGCCACTGCAGCAGTAATCACATCGATGAAAAATATAATTTCAATACTTGCCATGCTCAGCAGGGCTCCGCTCAGCATCGGGGACAGCAGCATCACCATTGCCTGAATGCTGCCGTTGATTCCGCTGATCCGGGTCAGTTTGTCTTCCGGCACCAGCTGCGGCAGCATGGCCGCTACAGCCGGTGTCTGCACTCCGCCTCCAAGCGCCCGCAGGGCAGACACCACAAAAAGCAGCCACATCTGGTCGTATCCCAGCAGAAACAATATCGCCAGAACCAGCGTCGAAGCTGCAATAATGGAATCCGAGAGGACAATCAGCCATTTGCGGCTGTAGCGGTCTGCCCAGACCCCCGCAAAGGGCGACAACAGAAACATCGGCACAAATCCGCAGATAATCGCTAACGTCATCATTACTCCGGACTGTGTATTCAGGGTAATATACCAGAGAATCGCATACTGGACCAGTGAAGACCCAAATAGCGAGACCGTCTGGCTGGTAAGGAAAAAGGCAATATTTTTCTTCCAGTCAGTGTTCATTGTCAGGGGATTCCTCCTCTTTCTCAGCACTTTAAAGTCATATTCTAGCATAGTTTCCACAGCGCTACCTAATGGATTTTGACCAAGCAGAAACGGCTTTGCCGTCCTTTTTTAGGGCGGTACCGTTTCAGCGAGAAAGATAAGGATAATTTATGCGCAGAGCATATAAATTCTTATCTTTTAAATACATCTGCAAAAGTATAGTATGTACAAACAAATCCGCAAGCAGTATAGGAGGTTACCATCAATGAAAGCCATCGCCATTCATGAGTTCGGCCCCGCTGGAAATTTAACAGAGATTGATATCCCCGTTCCCATTCCAGGTGAGCATGAAATTCTGATTGAAATGTATGCGACTTCTGTTAATCCGGCGGACTTGAAGATCAGGGAAGGCTCATTGCCTGCTGGCAGCGGCCACACTGCCGCCTTTCCGCTGATCCCCGGAATAGACGTTGCCGGAGTGGTAGTGAGTACAGGCAGCGGAGTAAGCCGGTTCAAACCGGGTGATGCGGTGTTTGGGCTGATGCAGGTTAAGAAGGGCGGGGCCTACGCGGAATATACATTGGCAAACGGCCAGGAGCTGGCGCCGATCCCCCCGGGATTATCCTTTGAAGCAGCTGGCGTTCTGCCTGCTGCCGGACTTGCCGCCTGGCAGGCGCTGGCCAGTGCCAGGGTCTCCAGCCGGGACCGCGTGCTGGTTCACGACGGCGCGGGAGGTATCGGCAGCTTGGCTATCCAGCTCGCCAAGCTCCGGGGAGCTACCGTGATTACGACGGTAAGCGGTGATGAGCTTGATCTGGCCTGGGGCATCGGAGCCGACCAGGCGATAGACTGGCAAGAGCAGGATTTCGCCGCTATTCTCGGGCAGAGCATAGATGTTGTAATCGACACCGCCGGAGGACTGATCCTGAACCGGAGCTTCGCGGTTCTCGCACCCGGCGGGAGGCTGATCTCCACTGAGGAGCGGCCTGACCCGGTACAAGCGGCGGCTGGGGACATCACTGCAGCGTACCTCACTCCCGCCGCCGACCCGTTCCAGTTAGCCGAGCTGGCCCGGTTGACGGCCGAGCGCCGGCTGAAGCTGCTTATCGGCCAGTCCTTCCCGCTCACTGCAGAAGGACTGCGCAGCGCACATCTGCTCAGCGAATGCCGGCAGACTCAGGGCAAAGTCGCTATCACTATCAAATAACGGTCCGGCAATGCGCATGCCCGTTCATCTGATATAAGGCAAGGATACCTCCACTTCAAGACCATTTATAGGCTAAGTGGGGGTTGTTGACTATAGAAATATTAGCCGTCTCACCACAAGTTCAAGCGGAGGAAATCCCGTATGGCCCAGGTTCCCTCAATTCAGTTGAAATCCATGCACCAGCACGACCAGCAGTACAGCCACAAGGATGCCGGGCAGAAGATTGGCTACCTTGATTCTGGTAATTCCCAGCAGATTCAGGCCGATCGCCATGATCATAATACCTCCCGCAGCGGTCATCTCTGCAATACAGTCGTTCAGCAGCGCTTCAGGCACAAACCGGGTAATCTGTGTAGCAAGCAGAGCAATAATCCCTTCATATAGAACAACAGGGACCGCCGAGAACAGAACACCGACTCCCAGCGTCGAGGTCAGAATAATGGAAATGAATCCGTCCATAATCGCTTTGGTATAGAGAATCTGATGATCACCTTTGATGCCGCTGTCCAGGGCTCCGAGAATGGCCATTGCACCCACCACAAACACCAGGCTTGCCGTGACGAATCCCAGCGAAATACTCCCCTGTCCGCCTGCCCCCACTCTACGCTCCAGCCAATTCCCTGCACGGGTGAACCTGTCTTCAATGTTGATCCATTCACCGGCTACCGCCCCGATCACGAGGCTTAGAATGACGATCAGGAAATTCCCGCTTTTGAGGCCCATCTGCACCCCCAGGACAACAATCGCCAGCCCAATCCCGTTCATCACCGTATTCTTCATACTCTCCGGTATCCGTTCCAGCAGCTTGCCCAGCATTGTTCCGATAATAATAGCTACTCCATTCACTAAAGCTCCCAACAGCACCATCGCTCAGCAGTTCCCCCAACTATAATTTCTCTCTTATCCTAGCATTATAGGGGTAACAGGCACTGTAGCGTCAAGAGTGTTGCCGGCTGAGCAGATGCACACGGCCTATCAGGATTACATCGCCAGATTAAATTGACAGATTTCTGTTAACGATGGTACGCTCACTAATATCATTCTCTCAATATAAGTAGAAACGGCCAGCCTTCCTGAGAAGGTATCCGTTTCAGCGGGAAAGATAAGGACATTTTATTGCGTCAGGCATATATATTCTTATCTTTGAACAAATCCGGTGCGGATCTGTTCAAAGCCAAGTAAGGAGAGTCTCTATGAGTGAACGGCCTACCCTCGATAAGGGGAGCTTATCTAAGGAAACATTACTTCTTCTTGCGCTTTTAACTTCTGAGAATATCAATGAAACGGCACACCAGAATCCGCAGCTGTTCACGGGCCTGGACTGGGATGTATTCTTGCGGCTTACCTTGCATCACCGGGTATACCCATATTTGTACCCGAAGCTCAGCCGGATGGATGGGGATGTGATTCCTGCCAGCGTCCTGGAGCGGATAAAAATGGAGTATCGCCGCAATACCGTCCAGATGCTTCAGCTCAGCGGTGAAATGAGTAACCTCGGCACTCAACTGGCCGAATTGAATATCCGCTGCCTGTTCCTCAAGGGTCCGGTGCTTGCGCAGGCGTTGTACGGAGATATCTCGCTGCGGACCTCACGGGACCTTGATTTCCTGGTGCCGATGGCGCAGCTGCAGGATACGGAAGCCCTGCTGATCCGTCTGGGGTATGTGAAGGAAGAAACGTTCGAGAGCATACTCGGAGACTGGAAATGGCGCGAGCATCATACTACATTCAATCATCCGGTTAGTAAGATCAAGGCGGAGGTACACTGGAGATTAAGCCCGGGGCCGTCCAAAGAACCCGATTTCGATACCCTGTGGAAGCATGCGCGGACAAGCAGCCCATTCGGCCGCAACGTCCACTATCTGGGCC
This sequence comes from Paenibacillus sp. IHB B 3415, assembly GCF_000802655.2. Classification (NCBI taxonomy): domain Bacteria; kingdom Bacillati; phylum Bacillota; class Bacilli; order Caryophanales; family Paenibacillaceae; genus Paenibacillus; species Paenibacillus sp. IHB B 3415. Next base: position 14,563 of record NZ_JUEI01000069.1, read on the forward strand.
AGGAGGATCTGTTCCTGTTCCTGGCTGCCCATGGAGCCAGACATGGATGGTCCCGGCTGAGATGGCTGCTGGACATCAAAATGCTGCTGTTGCAGCAGCCGGACTCCGCTGTATTGACCCGGTTGCTACGGCGCTACAATTACAGCGCTGTAGGCGGACAGGCACTTATTCTGGCAGCCGGTCTGCTGGAGGCGGAGATAGAGCCCGGATTGTCCGCTCTGACGGACCAACCCAAAGCCCGCAGATTAGCGCAGCGCGCCCTGTTCTATGTGGCGCGGATGGTCAATCTGCACAACCCTCCGCTGGAGCCGGAGGTCGAGCGTCATTATAAATATTACCAGCCGGCGATTCTATCCCGCTGGCATCAGGTGCTCTATGTAACCGGCTTTATGTACCCTTACGCAGCGGATGCGAAGACACTGCCGCTGCCGGAGGCGCTGCATTTCTTGTATTTCCCCCTCCGTCCTTTCCTGTGGAGCTGGCGGAAGGTAACGGGTGCAGAGAAACGGATATAGCCGGGCGGGATGCGGGAACAGCACTTTACTCAACAACCACACGAGTTGCCGGTCAATCGCTGGCGGGAATGGTCGGACTGGTCAGACTGCCGGGACTTGCGGGACTAACGGAATAAACACTTAAACCCTCACTTCTGATTGATTGCCGGCAGAAGTGAGTCTCTTAAGTAAGCAATGCGGGCATAAATGTAACCGTAAGTAAGCAATATAGGCATAAATGTTGTACGTTTTGCAACTTTGACTTCTGGATTGCAGGGTTTGCGGGAGGATTGTTGTACAAAATACAAGAATAATCCTGCAAAGCCGCTTGAGAACGGCGAAATGCTGCATTTTGTACAACAATATTGGATTTGAGCCGGTAACATGAGGAAAATGTTGTATTCTGTGCAGGATTTCAAAAAGTTACCGGTTCACTACCATGAACAGGGGAGGATTAGCGGATGAATCCAGAAATTCATACTACAGTTCATCAGCCATCCGGAAGTCCAAGATCACCGCAGTGACGTCCAGCGTAGGCTAAAGACAATATAGGGGAGGGGCTAATTAGCCCCTCCCCTATATTGCTTCTTCCTGCCCGCTAAGCAGACGGCTGAACATGCCGCCCTTCTCTGAAGCCAGGCCGCTGTATATCCCCTGCTGGATCACCCGTCCCTGGTCGATGACCAGAATCTGATCGGCTCCCCGGATGGTGGACAGGCGGTGGGCAATGACGATGACCGTCACCGAAGCCTTCAGCCGCTCCAGCGCCTCCTGAATCCGCTTCTCATTCTCGGTATCGAGCGCACTTGTCGCTTCATCAAGCACAAGGATGGACGGCTTGCGGATAATCGCGCGCGCCAGTACCAGACGCTGCCGTTCCCCGCCGGACAGGCGTACGCCGCGGTCGCCGAGCAGCGTATCCAGTCCGTCCGGCAGCTTGCGCACAAAGTCAGCCGAAGACGCAAACTCCAGCGCCTCCCACAATTCCGCTTCCTCCGCATCCGGCTTGATCATCGTCAGATTGTCGCGGATGGTCGCATTGTACAGAAAAGGGTCCTGCGCAACATACCCGATTGATCTCCGGTAGGACAGCAGCCTCTCACCTGTGATAGGCGCGCCGTCAGCCAGAATCTCGCCGGTCTCCGGCTGCATCAGTCCCATGAGCAGATCAACGAGCGTGCTCTTCCCGGCACCTGAACGTCCGACAATGGCGGTCATCTTCCGGGCCGGAATCAAGACATTTACGTTCTGAAGCGAATATTCCGGTTCATGAGGATGATAGCGGAAGTCAACATTTCTGGCTTCAAGACTATGCTTCAAGATCATAGGGGCTACAGCTTCCCCGCCTTCCACCCGGTCATGCTCCACAGCAGCAAGACATTCGTCCTGCAGCAGCTGCAGCTGCTTGAAGGAGGGCAGTACGGAAGCGAGCTGCTCCATCAGCGACTGCAGCGTAGAGAATGTCGGCCACAGCCGGGTAAATACCAGAATAACCAGCAGCAGATTAGGACCCTCTGCTTGCATAAACCGGAAGGAGACGAAGATAAATACGGCAATCAGCAGTGTAGAGGACAACTTGTACAGCAGCTGTGAGTTCGAACGCAGACGGGTATAGTCCAGCTGCTCCTGCTTCACCTCTCCGGTGAAGGCATGCAGCCACTCCAGCCGGGAATGCTCCAGATTATTGCTTTTGATATCCTTGATTCCGTTCAGCTGATCCGTAATTCCGCCCAAGTAGGTCTTGCCAAGCTCCGTGCTGCGGCTGCCCAGCTTCTTAGCCTTACGGATGAAGCGGCGGGAGAACAGGGACAACAGGACAGCACAGACGAGTACGGAGAGCGTCATCTTGGGGGACAGCCAGAAGGCGAAGCCGATCTGCACCAGCGTGAACAGCAGCGAGGTAAGAAACTGCAGGAAGCAGCTGATACCGGCAAGCACTCTGGCCAGTTCCGTGGTCATCACATTGATTAGATCGGAGGTGCGCTTTTTCAGAAAAAAAGACCATTCGGCCCGCAGCAACGCGCTGTATACCTCATAACGCAGCTGTCTGCCGTAGGTCTGCTGAATCTCCACATTGCGGATGGCCACGGACCGTGAGATCAGATTCTGGCAGAGCACAATGAGCACATAACCGCCAAGCACCAGCAGGAGCGCCGTGGTCTGCGGCAGTTCGGAGATGAAGCCAAGCATCGGAAGATGAAGACCGGCCGTGGCTGTGCCGCCTAACTGAATACCAGCCATACCCAGCATAGGTACAAGCAGCAATATGGCAGAGCTCTCCAGCAGACCACTGATCACCATACCGGACAAGTTGAGATATAGTTTAGCTCCCGACAAGCGCTGAAGCTGCCGGAAATAATAGATTATCGCTTGCATGGGCCCACCTCGATCACTCAGCTTGTAACACTTTGGCGAATTTCTCCACCACCACGAATCCCTGCATGGCATCATCACCGGAGACATAATACGCCCCGCTTCGCAGCCAGGCATGGGCAATCATCTGCCCCTGCTTATCCCGCGCCACCCCCATGTAGAGGGTGCTCTCAATCCCCCGCTTCTCCAGCATCTTCAGACCGGCTACGGCTCTGACCATACAGGTGCTTTTCCAGGGCGTGTAGCGGCTGATCACCCGAATAGCCTTCGTGATCTGCTGAATGCGGGGAACATCCATGTCTTTGGATACCGCCGGAGTCTCCAGGGATTTCACCCCGAGCTGCGGAGCCGTCTTGGCAAAAGGAAACAGCAGCTGGATTCTAACCAGGAAAAGCCGCCATAACGCCTCAGGAATCAGCGCCAGCGCGGCTTTGTCATACTTCAGCAGTAAACCGATGCGCCGGAGGGTAATCATGGCCCGTTGACGATGGCGACAAGATCCTCATTCAGCAGATTCTGCACAAAATCAAACACGTCCTGCTGCGCCAGCTCCGCCGGAACCTCAAAGATCTCCTGCATGATCTCGGCAATCCGGCGGATGGACACCGGTGAAGCCAAGGCTTCCCAGATCTCTCCCCCAACCTCGCCGAGGTTATAATACTTACCGTTCTTCACATTCAGCATCACCTTCTCGCCATCCATGTCACTGGCGATATTGCCTTCCCGCTGAACCAGAACCGAATCAAGGGACAGGACTGCTGCTGTATTCATATTCATACTTTCATCTCCTTCACCTTTTGGGTAATCGTCTCAAAGATCAGCTCCGTCTGCTGCGGTGCACTGAAGCCCTGCTCCGGACGGGTCAGACGGTACATCGGCAGCCGGTTAACGAATGAGGCCAGCATACCGAAATGCCATTCCCTGACCCCCATGGGGTCCACCAGCGCTTTTTGATAGGTGTGATTATATAAGGTATGAAGCCGCTCCAAGCCGCTGATAGCCTCTACTGACACCGGCCCGTCCTGTACAGACAGTTCAAATATTCCTGCAAGCGGCAGCGGTTCAGCCTGGAACCGGTCATGAACGGGTATGGCAAACTTGGTCTCCCGCTTAAACAGCGGGCGGTACGCAGACGAATTCATTCCCAAATAGTCCAAGCTCTGCTGCCACAGCTTCTGCTGCGGATAACCTGGAACAGCTAATGGAGTTCCATTATGCACCAACACGGGAATAACGTCGTCACTAACCAGGAGATGTCCCTGATCCATTAAATAGGAGGCAAGCGTAGACTTGCCCGCTCCCGAACGCCCGACCAGCGCGTATGCCTTATTCTCAAGAACAAGTGAGCTTCCATGAAGAGCCAATACGCCTTTTTGCATCAGAAGAACACCCATGCAGCTGCCCAGAATGAACAGGCGGATGCTATCCGGATCGGCATGGACTGCGGGAGATACGCTAATGGTGCTGCCATTCTGTATGGAAAAGATAGCTGTGCCCTTAACCATGAACATCACTTCTTGCTCAGCCATACCCAGATTCGGTGAAATCTTCGGTATCGCCTCCCAGCGCTCGGACAAATCAGCCTCCACAACAGATACGCTGCCCAACCTTCCGGGCTGCTCCGTACGGGGAAGTTCCGGCAAGGGGAATTCACTGAGAATTTGCAGACCAAAAGCCTTATATCCCAGGCATTGCACTGTGCTCGCCATACGGTTCACTCCATCTTTATCAATTTCACCCGGCTGCCTGCCGGTGATGTGAGGATAGCCCTTATCCCCCTCCAGCAAGCTAAGAGGGATGAGGGCTGGGATGTTGCCAAGCAAAACTAGGAGTGACTAACGATTTCTTCCGGATCCGATTGGAAGGAGTCGGCAATAGCGATCCCAGGTCCAGCCATAGTCATTTTAACATCCAGAACTTCCAATGCAGGCTTGCTGTATTCCTTTTTCATATTTGTCACCCCCTTTCAAGAAACATCCATCAGGTCACACGCTTCAGAAAGCGGTAGAACACCAGTCCTCTCGTAAGAAGGCGGAAATCCGTGTTGAATATTAATAATGGTGCGGGCTCACTACCCAGCCGGTCTAAACACCCGGCGAGCCCGGCATGATTCAAGTAAGAGGAAGTCCGGGGGTCCTGAAGCATCTCCCTTAGCTCCTGCAGGAACATCTGCCATTGGGGCAGCATACGTGTAATCCCATCTGCTCCCTGTATACCGCGCCGCGTCTGGTTTAGTCTGACCTTGTCCGGCAGCCGTCCTTCCATGGCCCGGCGGATTAACGACCGGTCCACTCCGTTCTGGACGTACTGCCCTTCAGGGACAGACAGACAGAAGTTGATGACACGCAGATCATTCGTAGGGTCACGATCCCATACCCTGTACTTCAGCGACAGCTTGGTAGCTGCCGTTCCATTCACATTCCAGATATGCGGCTGCTGGAAATGCTGTCTGCGGATATCGTACACCGTCTGGGACGAAGCAACTCCTTCAAGCTCTCTCAGCTTCTCTTGCACCCCTGTCCGCCGTGCGAATTCAGGATGAATCAGCTCTAGAGGGGCCTCCTGCTTCCCGGAGATCAGCTGGCCAAGGCCGGGGAACACCTTGCGGCCGACAATCTTCAGCATTTTCTTGCGGCTTGCCCCCATCGAACGACTATAAAGCTTGTTCTCGCGGTAGAAGGAAATCCAGTGAAATTCGCGCAGCAGCTTCGCCTGGTAATCCAGTGCAGGCCCCCAGGAGATACTCCAGTTGCCCCGTTGTCCGCTGAGCAGAACACCGGCGCCCTTCATTTGTGCTTGTTCATATATGCCTTTGAGCCAATATGAATTCTCTATGAATTTGTAGGGCATCTCCATAATATCCAGCCATTCGTCAATTTCACCATAAGGGCTCCGGTCAGGAAAGTTCAAGAAGCTAGGCTGAATGTTCCCCACATGGTCGATGGTCTCTTGAATATATGGACGCTCATCGGTGACCCGCTGGCCCAGTTTAAAACCTGTAAAATTGTCCAGCGGATAAGAGCTGAATGTAAATAATGGCTTGCCGCGGCGGCGGAGCTCCTCTGCAGCAAAGCTGACCACTGAGCCGGAATCCAGTCCGCCGCTCAGATTGGCGCCTACTGCGAGATGGGTCCGCAGCCGGTCTCTGACTGCCTGCCCGAATACCTCACGGAACGCTTCCTCGTATTCGCCGTTGCCGCGAAGCCTTAATGGAGGCGGAGTCCGGAAGGTGTAATACTGGGAGAAGGAAACCCCCTTCGCGCTGACTGTAACCGAGTGGGAAGGCGGCAGCTGTTCCACCCCTTGATAAACCGTGGAGAACATATCTGCCACATCGTTCCGGGCCTGGCTCGCCAGATACTCTGAAATCCAGCCTTCGTTCAGACCCTGCTGACCATCAGGCAAGGCCAGCAAGGGATGAATTACGGTACAGAAGGAGAACTCTCTGCCGGAACGGCGAAAGTAAAGCGTCCGGTTACCCGAGAAATCCCTCGCCCCAAACAGCGTCCGCTTGCGTGCGTCCCAGATCATGAAGGCAAAGTCACCGACCAGATGAACCGGAGCCTCTCCCCCCCATTTCTCATAGGCCAAGAGAATCAGCAGACTGTCTGGAATGGAATCACGATCTTCCCGGACAACCTGAAGTTGTCCGAACAGTTCGCTGCGGTTATCAATGATTGCATCGGCCACAATCGCCAGCCCGCGTTCCGAATCATAATAGGGGAGAATCTCATTCCTTGACTGTGGGGTGATCCACTGCGAGCGGCAGCCGAGGAAGAGTCCCTCTGCCCTCCAGGCCCTAGCATCATCAGCCGGATAACGCTGCAGCTGCTGCATAAGGCGCGGACCCAGCTCCGGGTCCAGCGGCCCATGCTGCATAGAATAGATCCCGGCGATTGCGCTCATTGTACGACCTCCAGCTGTCTAAGAATTCGATATTCGTTCTTAATAATGAACACTTCTTACTATATAAGATAACGTTCTTTCCATTGATTGTGAATAGTACCAGAGAGTACTTTTAGGTAGCCTTTAGCGTATTGACTTATCAATAGTTATATGATATATAGCAACTGAGTGAAGACCTATATAAGTTGCTAAAAAAATAGCTTCATTGAATAGCTTCATTAATATGTAACTCTATATAATACTCACGCTTAGATTACATATCTCTCTAGGAGCTGAACTTATGCCTATTCATCCGATTGACCCGATCCTCATCTCCATGCCGGAGAGCTTTGAAAGCAGCCGCCTGCTGATCCGTGCCGCTCTATGGGGAGACGGCGCCGCTGTAAATGAAGCCGTTCAGGAGAGCACAGCCGAATTAAGCCCTTGGATGCCCTGGGCACAGCATATCCCGTCCGTGGAGGAATCCGAAGCCTCCATCCGGAAGTCACGGCTGCAATTTCTGGAACGCAAGGATATCCGGCTGCTGCTCGTGAATAAGAAGAGCGGTCAGCTGGTCGGCAGCAGCGGCCTGCACCGGATCGACTGGCAGGTGCGTAAATTTGAAATCGGTTATTGGGTGCGCACCTCCTGCGCCGGACAAGGTTATATCACGGAAGCGGTGAGTGCCATTGCCGATTTCGCCGTACAGGAGCTGCAGGCGGCCCGGCTGGAGATCCGCTGTGATTCCCGCAATACACAGAGTGCGCGGGTGGCTGAACGTGCAGGCTTCACTCTGGAAGGCATTCTGCGGAATGACAAATTAGATGTACAAGGTGCCTTAAGAGACACTATGATTTTTTCGAAGGTTCGCGGGGTTGAATATTACTGAAGGAGCAGCTACCATGGATAATCTTCAATTTGTCTGCAATTATAAAGATCAGGAGCCGCTTAGAAACAGCTTTTTCGCGCTGGCTGCTGATACGTTTGAACTTGAGCTGGAGCGCTGGTATGAGCAGGGCTTCTGGGGGGAACGGTACATTCCTTATTCTTACGCGGAGGGTAATCGGGTAATTGCAAATGTCTCGGTGAACCTGCTTGAGCTGATTATTAATGGTGTGAAGTTCCGCGCCGTGCAGCTTGGGACGGTGATGACGCATCCTGACTACCGGGGACAGGGTCTGTCCGCCCGGCTGATGAACAAAGTGCTGGAGGATTACGGACCACAGTGTGAATTCATGTATCTTTTTGCCAATGATACAGTACTGGACTTCTATCCCAAGTTCGGATTCCGTCCGGTGGAGGAGCAGATCTTCTCCATGAACTGCCCTACCGGTTCAGCCGGGTCCACCGGATATCCGGAAATCCGCAAGCTGGATCTGTCCATAAGTTGTGATCTGAGCCTGGTCGCCACCTTCGCAGCACAGCGGCAGCCGGTATCTGAACGCCTCGGCGTCAGCGGCGCCGATGGACTGCTGATGTTCTACTGCCTGAACGTCTTCAGCGGCAATCTATATTACCTGGAGGACGAGGAGGTCATCGCCATCTGCCGGCAGGAGAGCGGCCGGTTAGAGATTTACGATCTAATCAGCACGAAGCCCGTCGCCGTCCGCGAAATCGCAATGAAGCTTGCGGACAGCGCCACGGAGACTATAGTCTTCCACTTCACGCCAAGTGACGATAACCTTGAACTGGCGGGCAGCAGCTGCCCTAGCGGTTTGTTCGTGCGGAATCAGAGCAGTCTGCAGTACCCTGCGAACGTCAAACTTCCGGCAACATCCATCGCTTAAGCTACGCAGTCATCACATAGGATTCAGAGTGTCATGAACTGCCCCTGCCGGGCCAGATAAGCTTCCTTCTCTTTGTAGTCCGGCATTACACTTCCCAGGCGACGCCAGAAGGACCGGTCATGATTCATATGCAGCAGATGACAGAGCTCATGAATGATGACATAGTCGATCACCTCCGGCGGCGCCATGGCAAGGCGGTAGTTAAACGTCAGTTTTTTATCAAAGCTGCAGCTCCCCCATTTGGTCCGCGATTCCACAATCTCGATACTCTTCGGCTTCACCTTCAGCTGGGCCTGATAACGGGTAATGCGCTCTGCAACGATTTTTTTCAGACTGGCCATATAGAACTTCTTCAGCGCAAGCTTCAGCTCCTCCGCATTCATACCGCCGGTCGCAATCAGCTCATGCAGCGCGTGTTCCTTCCCCAGATACAGGTATGTTTCTTCCCCCTGATACTCCTTGACCTTCGGCACCTGCCTGGCCGCCGCATTGCTGCGCAGCTTCTCCAGAATCTTCGGGCCGAGCCCTTCCACCGCACTGCGGATACTCTCTTCACTTGTTCCTGTAGGCACCTTAACGGTAATGAGATCCGATCCGTCAATCTGAACGGACATTTTCTTGCGCTTGGCATATTGAACATGGAGCGTAATCATCTGATCTTCGAGCTGAATCTGCATAGCCACCATCATTTCTGTAATTTCTAATACACCGGATACCCGGCTACAAACACTGCCAGATACAGCAGGCTCCCCGCAATGAATAAGGAGGTAAGCGCGATATCCTTCCATTTCTTATCTTGGGTCAATACTACTGCCGCGAAGGCCAGCGGAAAAGCCACGGCGAAATAACGCGGAGCGGACAGCAGCCAGGTCGGACCCACAACGTAGACGAAATAGACGATTAAATACGCCATATAAGCAGGATGAAGTCTCTTCGCGCTTTTGAACATCATCAAGAGCACCAGGAAGATACTGATCAAATTCGGCAGCCACAGCCCCAGGAAGGAACGGAAGTCCGCATCCTTGAAGGTATTCACGGCATACTCCATCTGATATCTCACCGTATCGAAAAAGAAGTAGAACTGCTGCGACCAATGCTCCCGCTGATAAATACTGAACTGGAACGCGTTGCCCGTAACATTGTAATTGATATAGAGATAGGCCAGCAGACCGAAGGATACTGTAGCCAGAGAGACCCCTGCTTGGATCAGTCTGTTAGTAAAAGCCTTCCGCTCCAGCTGTCTGTAGCCTGCTGCCAAATCCCGGGCAAATTCCACGGCAATCGGTACAGCCAACAGTATCCCCGGAGAACGGGTGAAGCCGGCCAGCGCCGCACAGAGACAGCCGAGCAGCCAGCGCTTCTGGCGCACATAATACAATGCCATCAGGGAGAGCAGCAGGAACAGCGCCTCCGTCATTGGGATGAAGAAAAAGAACGCCGACGGGAAGATGAAAATATATTTCACGACCCGCAGCGCATTGCTGCGTCCCATGTCCAGCCTGGCAAGCTCATAAGCGAACAACGCCGCAGCAAGGGTGCATAGGTTAGCGGCCACAAAGCCGGCGGCCATATAATCACTTGTGAAGAACTGCGCCAGCTTAATGATGACTGGAAATAAAGGCAGGAACACAATATGGAACCGGGAGTCTCCTTCCGTGACATACCCGTGCTCAGCGATCCCCAGATAAGACATGGCGTCTATTCCGCGAATATGCCAGGTATCGATAAAACGGGAGAATAAGCTTCCGGAAACCCCGTCTTTAAGCATCCAGAAGACATAGGCTATCAGAATGAGCAGCACACGGCTGGCCACCACCCAGAGCACAATCTTCCACCATGTCCGTTGCCGCTCCTCAGGCAGACTGTCGATACTTACCGGTTCCTGCATATTCCATGAACTTATGTATCCGGTCAAAGCGGGAATGGCCCGCAGTCCCGTCCAGATAAACAGCCCCAGACAGACTAGCGAGGCAAGGGTGCCCATCAGACTCCACGCATGCACGGACACCGCCCATATCCATACGGCCACTATCATTATAAGAATAAAGAGAGCTGAAACTGCTTTGTCGACCTTTTTCACCATAGCCTCCGGTTCCGCATCCATTGCGGCGTTGATTAGGATTAGAATTACAATAATCAGTCTTTTTCTCATTTTCTTATAGAAGTGGCTTTTACACAATAATTAGTTTACGGCGCTATCAAAAGCAAAGAGGAGCGCTGCCCATAAACCCGGCAGCACTCCTCTTCATCTATTTCAAGTTTGTCCCTCCCGGCAGCCCGGGCTTCAGACTCCTATTTCGCTGTAACGCCGCCGTCTACCGGCAGTTCTACACCAGTGATATAAGCCGACTCATCGGAAGCGAGGAACAGCACGGCTTCCGCCACTTCGGAGGCACGGCCGACACGCGGCAGCGCCGTCTGGGACAGGAACCATTTCAGCCTTTGTTCATCATTCACGAACTCAGCGCTCATTGGCGTTTCGATAAAGCCGGGATGCACAGAGTTGACCCGGATATGATCTTTACCGAAATCAACAGCCGCCGCTTTGCTCAGCATGCGGACCCCGCCTTTGGAGGCTGTATAAGCCCCTGCGCCGCTGCTTCCCGTCAGACCTGCGATCGATGAAATATTGACGATTGAGCCTCCGTTATGCTGCTGCATATGCGGAACCACATATTTCATCCCAAGGAAGGTGCTGGTCAGGTTAATGCTGATGACCTTGTTCCACTGCTCCATAGTTGTATCCAGAAGTCCGGTTGCAAGCGAAATTCCCGCATTGTTAACCAGCACGTCGATTTTGCCGTAAGTCTTCATCACTTCTTCGATCACATGGACCCATTGCTCTTCAGAGACCACATTATGCACATAAGCTGTAGCCTGACCGCCGTCAGCTTCAATTTCCTTCACTACAGCCTGCAGCGCAGATTCATTAATATCGGTAACGGCAACCTTGGCACCCTCCCGCGCAAAAAGCAGTGCTTCTTCACGTCCCATGCCGCTGCCGGCTCCGGTAATAATGGCAACCTTATCCTTCAGTCGATTCATAGCTGTATCCCCTTCGTTGTGTGAGTTAAAATATATGATGATAGTTACACTATCACTGTGATATTTATCATATCACTTTGTGCGAATAAACTCAAACCCTCCTTGCTTAAAGAATAAGCACTAGCTATACTACTGGTAGTTCAAATACCGATAGTGAAAGGGTTTAAGCTCTTATGGATCCCAAAACAAGATACGAGAAGGAACGCCTTGACGGCAAACAGCAGCGCTTATCCCTGATTCTGGAAGCAGCAGAACGCGTATTTAATCAGAAGGGGATTGAGAAAACCACGATGCAGGATATTGCAACTGACGCGAATATCGGCATTGCTACCCTGTTCAGATATTTCCCCAAGAAAGAAAAGCTGATTGTCGCCGTTGCTACCCGGCTGCTGGAGCCGATGCTGGAGCGGTTTGAATATGTGGCCGGATTGCCTGTGCCATGCCTGGACAAGCTTGAAGCATTATTCGATTTTTTCATTGAGGATCACTATAAATTAAGCACAACCTTCATGGTTGACTTCGAAAGCTACGCCGCCCATTTCCCCGAACCGCTGGAGGATATTCATCACTTCAATGCTCTGACCCGCCGAATTTCGCAGGTCTATTCCCGGATTATTCAGAATGGCATTGAGGACGGCTCGGTCCGCTCCGACCTTGAGGTGAGGGATACTTTAACTACATTAATTAATACGTTCGGCATTTTTTCGAAGAAGCTCTCGCTGCAGAAGAACATCCCTATGCTGGAAGCGGATCTTACGACAGAGCTCCAGCTGGATATTCTCAAGCGGGTGTTTCTCGACTATCTGAAGCCCCTCGTATAGAGTATTTATGCAGGGCAATGACTATTTCAGGGATACAAAAAATAGGGGGTGACCCCGCAGCCAGTTGTGGATATGGCTGCGGCAGCCAGTTGTGGATATGGCTGCGGGGTCACCCCCTTAATCTGCGGGATATCCTTAGGAAATCGCGGATTATTTATGAATTCGGAAGCAACGGGAAATGACAGGCCACCGGACGGCCTGGAACAACCTCTTCAAGCAGCGGCTCCACCTGGCGGCATTTGTCCTGGACAAACGGGCAGCGGGTATGGAACCTGCAGCCGGACGGCGGGTTAGCCGGGGATGGCACATCCCCCTCCAGCACAATGCGGTCCTGCTTGCGTCTTGGTGTCGGCTTCGGAATCGCCGAGAGCAGGGCGGCAGTGTAAGGATGCAGCGGAGCTGCAAACAGCTCCTCCGTCTCAGACACCTCCACCAGCTTGCCCAGATACATTACCCCGACGCGGTCCGAAATATGCCGGACCACATTAAGACCGTGCGCAATGAACAGGAAGGTTAACCCGAGTTCCTTCTGCAGCTTCATGAGCAGGTTGATCACCTGGGATTGTACCGATACATCCAGTGCCGATACAGCTTCATCGGCAACGATAAACTGCGGATTCAAGGCAATCGCCCGGGCAATCCCGATCCGCTGGCGTTGTCCGCCTGAGAATTCATGCGGGTAACGGTTCCGGCGGCTGGCATCCAGCCCCACCAGCTCCATCAGCTCCACTACCCGGGCATCGATCTCTTTAGCCGACATGCTCCGGTGAATGCGCAGCGGCTCTCCGATAATATCCTTGACGAGGAACCGCGGATTCAGCGAGCCGAACGGATCCTGGAAGATAATCTGCATTTCTTCCCGGAGCTTCCGCATGTCACCGGAGCTCAGGGAATGGATATCCTTCCCCTTGAATAACACTTCTCCCCCGGTTGCACTCTGCAGCCGGAGCAGCACCCGGCCGAACGTGGATTTGCCGCAGCCAGATTCACCGACCAGCCCGAAGGTCTCGCCTTTGCGGATGGATAAATTAACACCATCCACAGCCTTGACCTGTCCGACGGTGCGGTTAAGCAGACCCTTGGTGATCGGGAAATATTTCTTCACGTCCTTAACTTCCAGCAATATTTCTGAAGAAGGCATATGTTCTCTTACCGGTTGGGTTGCCGTTTCATTCATCATGCGCGTTTCACCTCATTGCTGTAATCTGCCTGCACCGGCTTATCCTTGAATAGCCAGCAGGCCGTCCGGTGATCGTCCGAGATCATGAAATCGGGCGGCTCCTGATTCCTGCAGATATCCATGGCATGAGGACAACGCGGATTAAAGCGGCAGCCGGATGGCAGCTGGCCAATCGGAGGAATCGTCCCGAGAATGGTATATAGCTCGCCTCCCCGTCCGCCTTCAAACCCCGGAATCGAACGGAGCAGCCCGACCGTATATGGATGGCTCGGGTGGTCGAAAATCTCTTCGACCGTACCCTCCTCCACGATGGCTCCGGCATACATAACAGCAATGCGGTCAGCCATCTCTGCAGCTACACCCATATCATGGGTGATCAGCAGAATGGACATTCCGAGTTCGGACTGAAGCTTGCGCAACAGATCCAGAATCTGAGCCTGCACCGTAACATCCAGTGCGGTTGTCGGCTCATCAGCGATGAGCAGTTCAGGATTACAAGCCAGCGCAATAGCAATGACGACGCGCTGGCACATCCCGCCGGACAACTCATGCGGATACTGCTTGGCACGGATCTCCGGAGCCGGGATACCGACTAATTTGATCAGATCAACCGCCATCCTCATGGCTTCGGCATCACTCTTGTTCTGATGAAGCCGCAGGCTCTCCGCAATCTGTTCGCCTACCGTAAATACCGGATTCAGCGACGACATCGGGTCCTGAAAGATCATGGCAATCTGATTCCCGCGGATTTCCCGCATCTCTTCCTGGCTCTTCGCCGCCAAATCCTGGCCGTGAAAATCAATACTGCCGTCAAGAATCATCCCTCCGGCATAATCAATCAACCGCATAATTGCGAGGGAGGTTACACTTTTACCGCTGCCGGATTCACCGACAATACAGACAGTCTGGCCTTTGTTCACAGAAATGGAGATGCCGTCGGTTGCTTTGAGAAGGCCCTTCTCGGTTGCAAAGCCGGCGGTCAGCTTCCGGATTTCGAGTAGTTTTTCCGCCATTGTTCCAGCCTCCTCCGGGATTTGGTCACTTGCTGTCTGGGATCTAGAGCATCCCGGATGCCGTCGCCGATAAAGTTAACTGCCAGCACTACGAGCAGGATGCAGAAGCCCGGGTACACTGCCTGCATCGGGTCAACCAGCATGAATTCCTGAGCGTTGCTGAGCATTAGCCCCCAGCTTGTAGCCGGTGCCTGAATGCCGAGGCCCAGATACGACAACGCAGATTCACTCAGAATCGCACCTCCGACCATCAGGGTCGCATTTACGATAATCGGGAAGCTTGCATTACGGAGCAGATGCCGGAAAATAATGCCCCAGCTGGATACTCCAATCGCCCTGGCCGCCTCCACATATTGCATTTCACGCAGCTGCAGGAAGGTCCCCCGGACGAGCCGGGCAATACTCATCCAGCTGGTAAATGCCAGAATAAGAATCATGTATTTAATCTGTGTGCCGAACAGCGCCATAATCAGGATGTTCAGGAACAGGGTCGGAACAGAGTTCATCACGTCTACAATACGCATGAATACCGTATCTACAAACCCGCCGAAATATCCTGAAATCGCACCGATAACCGATCCGACAACTACGGAAACAAACGCAACGGAGAATCCGATAGCGAGTGAAACACGCGCACTGTACAGCAGTCTGCTGAGAATATCGCGGCCCAGCTCGTCTGTACCAAGAGGGTGCCCCTCTGCTCCCGGCTTCAGATTGGCGAACATCAGATCAATCGCTTCCGGTCTATATTGGGTCAGTTTGGATGCGCAGACCGCCAGCAGCACAAATATAATCAGGACTACCAAACCGCCCATTGCGAACGGATTGCGCGAGAATTTCTTCCATAAAACTCTCCAGGGACCCGGCGGCCGCTTGGAATCCACTACCGGAATCTCCGGGTCTGTTCCTCCGGGCATCGGATTCATGTCCGGGGTTCCAAGCGGCTTAGATACAGCCCCTTTGGTAAGCTCAGTATTCTCTGTATTCATGCCGTCTTGCCCCCTTGCTTACCGAGCTTCACCCGGGGATCAACTACGGCATACAGTATATCTGCCAGGAGATTGCCGATAACGACTATAACAGCCGTCACTATAGTAACAGCCATCAGTGCCGAATATTCGCGCGCACCTGCCATCTCAACAAACCAACGGCCCATTCCCGGCCAGTTGAATACATTCTCAGTTAAAGCGGCCCCTCCCACCAGTATGGGAAGATCAAGGCCGAGTATCGTAATAATCGGAATCAGTGCATTGCGCAGCGCATGGCGGAAGACCACCTTACGCTCTTTGACGCCCTTGGCACGTGCCGTACGGATATAATCCTGATCGAGCACTTCCAGCATACTTGCCCGCGCATATTTCATATAAGAGGCCAGGAAACCAAGTGCCAACACTGTTATCGGCAGCACCAGATGCATGAACAAATCGCCTATATTGCCTTCCTTGCCTCTGGTATACATGTCCGACAACGGAAACCAGTCCAGCTTCAGTGACAACCATTGCTGGAGGAGTATTCCGAACCAGAAGGTTGGCATTGCGAAGCCTAAGTAAGAAATAAATGAAGCCGTCTGGTCAGATAGACCATACACTTTGGTACTGTTATAGATTCCCCAAGGAATTGCGATCAGCAGTGATACCAGCCAAGCCGCACCCATCAGAATCACGGTGTTGCCAATACGCGGCCAGAGAAGATCGGATACCGCAATATGGTTCTTGAAGGTGTAACCCAAATCTCCTTGCAGCAGGTCGCCGATCCAGCGCACATACTGTACCGGAACAGGCTGATCCAGCCCAAGGTTCTTGGCTTGCTGTTCAAATATTTCCGGGGATAAGCCCGGAGATAGCATGACTTGCGTCGGTCCGCCCGGAGCAGCATGGATGAGAAGAAAGGTCAGTATGGTAATCAGAAAGATGACCAATACCGATTGAAGCACGCGTCGTATCAGATATTCTGTCATGGGCTATCCTCCTAGAGATGGTAAGGCGATAGATTACGGAAGGCTCCCCCATTCATACAAAAGGGGGAGGTGAAAGAGAATTCTCTTTCACCTCCCGTAATTCTATTCAGTTTGTTCGGTTCGTTAGTCGGTTACCCACCATTTGATAGCGTGGAAGAACTGTCCGTAGCCCAGTGACGGCTCAGGAGCATCTTCCTCTGCCCAGTGTACTCTAGGTCCTGTTCCGATAGCCTGACCATATTGATACAGGAATACATAAGGAAGGTCGGTAGAAATTTCTTTACCTACTTCTTTGTAGATTTCTTTACGTTCAGCCTGGTCAACAGTGGAATAACCATCCACCCACAGCTGATCCAGCTTCTCATTCTTATACCAGCCGCTGTTCTGGCCGGCAGGCGGGAAGTATTTGGAGGAGAAAATGCTCTCTGCATCCGGATCCGGTGTATTCAGAGACCATGCCAGCAGCAGGGCCTGGAATTTACCCGGTGTTACGTTCTGGTCAATCCAAGCTGCAAAGTCGATCGCCTTAGGTGTTACTTCAATACCAACATCCTTCAGGTTCTGCTGGATAACAGCGGCTACTTGCTCGCGGCGGCTGTTGCCGGCATTGTATTGCAGTTCAAAGGAGAAGCGGTGTCCGTCTTTAGTGAGAATACCGTCTTTGGCATCGGCAACCCATCCGTCTTCTGCCAGGAGCTTCTTGGCGGTTTCGGCGTTGTAATCATAGTTCACAGCGGCATCACCCGGGTCAGCCCAAGTGTCCGGAAGGAATGGGGCATTCATCAGGGCACCTACGCCTTTTAGAATATTGTCTACCATACCTTGACGGTTCAGTGCATGTGCAATTGCCTGTCTGGTCTTCTGTCCGGCGAACAGGCCATAGTTATCCGGGAAGTTCTTGCCGTCGAAGTTAAACATTACATATTCATACTGTGCGCCCGGCTTCTGAATAATGTCGATATCGCCGTCAGCTTTAACGGCTTCAACCTGCGTTACCGGAATCGCACTGATATGGTCCGTGTCGCCCTTCATGATAGCCTGAACCTCAGTGTTCTGATCGGCGTAGATTTTGTAAACCACTTGAGCGATATGAGGCTTAACAGTACCCCAGTAGTTCGGATCGGCATCAAGGGTGTGGCTTTCGCCTTGTTTCCAGGCTGTCCATTTCCAAGGTCCGCTGGTTACGGTCTTGGCCGGGTCTGTACCGAAGGCATTGGTTTGGATTTCAGTCGGCTTTACATCCTTCAGAATGTGCGCTGGCACGATAGCCTGGCACAGGGAGTACAGGAACGGCGCATAGATTTGGGACAATGTGAATTTCACAGTCTGGTCATCGACCTTCTCTACGGTCTTCACCTTGTCAAATGCACTGGTCAGCGGTGAACCTGTCTCCGGATTTTTGCCGGTTTCAATTGTATACACTACATCATCCGCAGTAATCGGCTGCCCGTCACTCCATTTGATTGTATCTTTCAATTTAACGGTATAAGTCAGACCATCTTCAGAGATAACCGGAAGCTCTGCAGCCAGTGACCAAGGCTCCGGAGTTACGTTCCCCCCACGGTCCAGATCATACAAGGAAGCGAATACGAATTGGGCAACATCGCCTGAAGAGGTGTCATTGATTAAGAGAGGATTAATATTCACAATATCGGAGAATGTGCTAAGTACAATTGTTCCGCCGTCAACCGGTGCATCTGCGGCCGGTTCGGAAGCTTCAGGTGCCGCGCTCTCAGCCGGGGCTGTAGTTGACGCAGGAGCATTAGTTGGAGAACTTGCAGTGTTATTGGTGCTGCAACCCGTAAATAGAACCCCTACCAACGATACAACAAGTAAACTAGACCACCATTTTCTCTTTTTCGCCATTCCTTATACTCCTCCTTAGTTAAGTGCGTGTAGTGAGCGTTACCCGGAACCACAGGTCCGGTTCGCCACCTTCTCTTCAAAGCTTCCCGGGAGATTAGGATATTCTGGATGATTCTACCCTTGCCGCTATAATTGAGCTGACATCTGCAATCCATGTAATATAACATCACATACGATACATATGACATTCAACGATCAAATAGACCGCAGGTCAATTAGAGACAGGGGGAACTTTCCCGGCTGGGAGTCTTAACAATTCCCTATAAATTATGGTTTATATTACATGTGAATATATCTTACGTCAATATATTTATTTATCACTTTCATATCTTATTTATGCTTACAAAAAATAATTCCTTCCAATATAGTAAAAGAAACACCCTCAAAACCTCTTTTCATACTATTCGACTATGTTTAATACGGTTAGTTTTCATGACTTAATGTTATCATTTTCGTGTTAATTCGACATCTTTCAGCATGATTATCTTTTTTACGAGCTTAGTCGCATAGTGATTTCTATTTTCCCATACACAAAAAGGAAGAAAAACACGCCAGGAGAACTCTTCCGGCAGCCTGTTTTTCTTCCTCATTTTCTTGCTCTTATTATGTTTTTGACAAAATAGTGACTACGCTACTCCACAGATTTCAGCGCTTCAATCATATGAATCCGTTGCAGCTTAAGGTGCATGAACGCCATTACAATCCCCGAGAACAGCACGGTCAGCAGGGCCGCATACAGGTAACTCTGCCACTTGATCAGCGGCGCGAACATCGTGGCATCCAGCTCAGCCGTAGACAGGACAAAGCTATGCAGCAGTATCCCCAGTGCACCGCCGAAGATGATCCCGAGCAGTGTTAAGAGGATATTCTCCCGGTATATATACATGGTGACTTCCTTATCATAGAACCCCAGCACCTTGATTGTGGACAGCTCACGGACCCGTTCAGACACATTGATATTGGTCAGATTATAGAGTACCACGAAGGCCAGCGCAGCAGCGGACACGATCAGTACTACAATAACAACGTCCATGCTCTTCATGGTTCCGTCAAAAGCTTCGCCCACCCCGCTGGAAAAGCTGACCAGCGCCACCTGCCCGTTCGCGGTTAATTTTTCCCCGAAGTTGTCTTCCCACTTCTTATCCTGCGCGCTGTAGTTCAGCAGCTGAGTGTTATAGACCGGCCCGCCGCCAAATACCTGTGCATAGTAAGCCTTCGTCATATACACATAATGCAGCACATAGTTCTCGGTAACCGCCGACACCTTGACCTGAAATTCCTCATTGTTGCTGTCCAGAACAGTCAGGCTGTCTCCCGGAACCAGATCGTACAGCTTGGCGAGCTTCTCGGTAATGATTGCGCCCTCGTCAGTAAGCATCTTCGGTTCATCTGTTATGCGGTCCTTCAGTACAACGAACGGAGCCAGCTGATCTGCAGCCGCAGGAACAAAAATCCGTACCTCCTGATCGTTAACCCCTTTGGCCCGGGCAGTCATTGCTTCCTGAAGCACATCCAGCGTTCCCGTAACTGCGGACTCCTGTTTAATCAGTTCTGCGTAGGACGCCTTATCTTCGGCTGTTGCATTGTCATGCAGCGCCACCAGGGCGTTATATTTCATAATCCCGCCGAACTGCCGGTCGGCAATGCTGCCAATGGAATCCTTCAGCCCAAAGCCGGTCAGAATAAGCGCAGTACAGCCCGCCACCCCGATTACCGTCATGAACATCCGCTGCTTGTAGCGGAACAGATTGCGGGCCGTCACCTTCTGCACGAAACTGAGCCGTTTCCACAAAAAGCTGAACCGCTCCAGCATAATACGCTGTCCGCTCTTGGGCGCCTTGGGCCGCATCAGCACCGACGCATTGCTGCGCAGCTCCACCCGGGAAGCGATCATTGCCGTCATGGCTGTACATACCAGCGCTACTATTATGGAAATAATGGCGTAGGCGGGATAGAAGCTTTTGATCACTCCCGGCAGGTTATAGAGCTGGCTGTAGGCATTATAAATAATGCCCGGAAATAAGGTGAAGCCGATCGCAAGCCCCGCAATGGACGCGGCAAGACTGGCCAATGTGCCATAGACCAGAAATTTGGTCATAATGTCCATGGAACCATACCCCAGGGCCTTCAAGGTACCGATCTGCAGACGCTGCTCCTCAACCATACGGGTCATCGTCGTTAAGCTGACGAGTGCCGCAATCAGGAAAAAGAACACCGGAAAAGCCGTGGCAATCGCAGACAGGCGGTCGGCATTATCCTTGTATTCGGCGTAACCGGGGTTGATCGTCCGGTCTGTCACATACACCTTCGGCAGCTCCAGCGGGTTGTGCGCTGCTGAGGCCTCCGCCTGCTGTTGCTGCGTTTGCTGTTGCTGCTGCGTCCCGTCCATAGGCTGCTGGCCCGCAGCCAGCAGCTTTGCGGCTTCCGCTTTCAGCTCTTCCAGACGCTGCTGCGGGTAATCCTTCAGCGCTTCCTCGGTCTCCGACAGATGCCGTTCGATTAGAGCATCATAAGCCGGAGTATAAGCTGTTTCTGCAGCCGTATCCGTGAAGCTGAGATAGGCCTCTGTGTACACCGGAAGGTTGAAGTCATCCTCCGGGATAACAGCAAACGCATCGGCTGTCCCTTTGCCGATCCGGCTCGTTCCACGGGTCGACGTTTCAATATATTGCGGACTCTGCGCGAAGCCGACCACGGTATAGCTCAATGTCTGGAAATTCCCCGCCAGATTATCCCCGCCCTCGCCGCTGAAGGGAATTGAATCTCCCAGCGAGAACTTCTCCTCCTGCAGCAGATAGGCGTCAAGTACGATTTCCCCGGATGCCTCAGGCAGATGCCCGGAGGTAATCTTGTACCCGTTCAGTTCATTATCGTCAGCATAGGAATACACCTTAGCAATCAGTCCGCTCTCACCAAGAAACACATCGGAGCTATACACAGGCTGAACACTCTGCACTCCGGGGATGTCCCGAAGATTATCAATACTCTTCTCTGTCAGCCCATAAGTGGACTGAACGCGTAAATCCATCAGCCTATGATCCTTATAATAAGTCGCTGCGGTATCCAGCATATCCGGCCCCGCTGATTTGATCCCGGCAAAAAAACTTACCCCCAGCATAATAATCGCAAAAATTGAGAGAAACCTTGCTTTCGTATGACGGATTTCCCGAAAAACATCCTTCCATAATGCCCGTTTCTTCATGACCTCCGGCTCCTTACCATTCGATATCATCCACGGATACCGGCGTTGCGTTCCTCACCATTTTCCGTACCTTCGCGTTATTGATTTCAATAACCCGGTCTGCCATCGGTGCAATAGCCAAGTTATGCGTAATGACAATAACCGTGGTTCCGGTATTGCGGCAGGTATCCTGCAGCAGCTTCAGTACCTGTTTGCCGGTATTGTAATCGAGCGCACCTGTCGGCTCATCGCAGAGCAGCAGCTTCGGCTGTTTGGCCAGCGCTCTGGCAATGGCGACACGCTGCTGCTCCCCGCCGGACAGCTGGGCCGGAAAGTTATTCAGCCGCTCTCCAAGTCCTACATCCTCCAGCACCTTGCGGGCATCCAGCGCACGCGGAGAGATCTGGGATGCAAGCTCAACATTCTCCAGCGTCGTCAGATTGGGTACAAGATTATAGAACTGGAACACAAAACCCACGTCATTACGGCGGTAGCCTGTCAATTCTTTGGCGCTGAAACGAGCGATGTCGGTACCGTCCACAATGACCTGGCCTTCGTCGGCGGAATCCATCCCGCCCAATATGTTAAGCACCGTCGATTTCCCCGCTCCGCTGGGACCTACAATCACAGCGAACTCGCCCTGTTCAATTTCAAAATCAATTCCGTCATTGGCTACAATCAGGGTCTCCCCCATCTTATACCGCTTATATTCGCCCTTCACAGTAACAAACGCCATGCCATCTCCTCCTGTCTTCTCCACAAACCGCCTTTGCTTGGGCATACATGCCGGCAAATGCAGTCCTGCTCTCAAGTTTAGCACAAGAGCCCCCTATAAATACAAAAGCAGGATTATGCGGCAATCCCCTGCCCCGTTCCTTGCCGGAATAACGGAATCAGAACAAAATCACCCTAACGGCTAAATCAAGCTGGAGCTTATGCCGTTATGCGGGCTGTGCAGCTTATGTAGAGATTACGGTCACTTCACAATGCTCCTCATTTTCTCCTTTTGCTTGCATTCGGTGAAAGCAGGGGCACTAATGCTCCTCATTTTATCCTTTTGCTCACTTCCGGCGGATTCAGGGGCACTAATGCTCTTCATTACCTCCTTTTGCCCGCATTCGATGAAATCAGGGGCACTAATGCTCCTCATTTCTGCCTCCCGCCCACTTTCGGCGGGATCAGGGGCACTTTGCTCCTCATTATCTCCTTTTGCCCACTTTCGGCAGGATCAGAGGGATTTATCCCTTTGATTTTTCCATCTCGCACACTTTCGGCGGAATCAGAGGGATTTATCCCTCTGATTTTTCTATATCGCCCACTTTCGGCGGATTTAGAGGGATTTATCCCTTTGATTTTCCCGTA
>NZ_JUEI01000070.1:0-26929 GCF_000802655.2 Paenibacillus sp. IHB B 3415
CCTCCGATATCTTCCGTTGATCTAATGTTAGGTTTCTTGCAAGTGTACTGCGTAAAAGGAGGCAGATCAGGATACTTAGCGGAATCTCAGTCCGAGTCACCCGCAATTTGCCGAGATCTTCCTCAATAGAGGAATCTCAGTCCGCTTCGCACCTGGAAGAGCCATCAAGACCCGCCGAAGTTCCAGTGGTAGAATGGCTTGCTCCATGCGCAGCCGCTAAGCTCCCTCTTGATTTACCCGTAGTATAATTATGTTCGGCAACATACGCCCGGCTTACCTTCCTCAGTCCCTGACAATAAGATCAGCCTGAATTAGGATCTTCTCATAGCTTGTGCCCGGATTCAGGATTCTCCACAGCATATGATCTACAGCCCTTGTACCGAGCAGCTGCTTGTTAACATTCACGGTTGCCAGGAACGGCAGGTTGGGGTGCGTATTATCGAAACCGGTAAACACCAGATTGTCAGGAACGGGCATACCCATAATCTCCATCGTCTCCAGGGCGAACAAAGCGTAAATATCATTAGCACATACAAAAACCTCGGGCAGGCCGTGTTCGGTAACAGCCGCAGTGAAGGTTTCTCTGAAATTATCAATCTCCGGCCCGTTAAGGGAAGGGTTCTGCTTAAGTTCGATCTCGTTATCCTCAAGTGCGGCCCGGAAGACCAGGAACCGTTCATAGAAGCTCTGGGCATCGCGGATGTTGCCGAGGAACTGGTAGTTGCGGTAGCCCTTCTTGATGACAAGGTTCATCAGTTCTCTCATGCAGGACAGATTATCGGTAAAGATAGAATCGCACGGAAAGCTGGGATCGTAGTGATCCACCATCATGACCGGAATGCCGAGACTTCTGATCTCTGCCAGAATCGGTGTGGAAATGGAGCCGACTGTAATGACCCCCATGATGGCCTCGGGATTGAGGAGCGAGAACATTGAATCATCTTTGGGCTCTGTCAGCGTTAGCACATTAATGCCCCGCTGGTCCAGCCGGGTAGAGATGCCGTTGAACAGCGGGCCCCAATATAAAGAGTCCGGATTCTGGTAGCGGATGTTGGGAAATAAGATCAGAATGGTTCCCGACCATTTGCGGGCATCCAGATCGATAAGCTCACCCGGAGGCTGCACAGTGGTTGAGTCTTTAAAGTATCCGAGCTGCCCTGCGGCTTTGAAAATCATATCTCTGGTCTGTGAGCTGACTCCGGGTTTGCCGGATAATGCCCGTGACACTGCAAATTTAGATAGCCCCGTAAAATCTGCTATGGATTGGATAGTTACTTTACGCCGCATGAAATCATCCTACTTTAGTCAGTTTATTTAGTCTCTTCAGAAGAACTACATTCCAATTTTACATGAAGAAGAGTAGACTAACACTTGTTTTTTTAGTTTTCTGAAAATGGTTTTGCCTATGAATCTATCTGTTATTATAAATACAGTTTTATATTATATTTTTGTTTTCATATATTGTTATTTTGTTATGCTAAAGATAACACTGTTATGTGCTTCCAACAAGCGATAAGCGGTTTTTTAACGTAAACAAGCCTTTTTTATGTTAAAATAAGGATTTTTAATAAAATATTATTGACCATCTTTCGGCTCGGTGGTAATATTTGTTATGCTAAGAAAAAACAAATTAACAATAACAAATAGGGGCGGTGTGAAAAACAAACAAAGGTAAATCGGCTTTTGTTATTTTTTTAACCAGCATTGTAAGCGCTTTATCTGAGATGTGGCAGCACTGACTTATTCATCATTTATCAATTATCATGGGAGGTTTGACGGATGAGAAAGATAAAGGGGTATTCAGTTTTATTATTGTGTTTTGTTTTTTTACTTACAGCCTGCAGTGGCGGAAACAATGCTGCGAATAATACCAAG
Source organism: Paenibacillus sp. IHB B 3415 (assembly GCF_000802655.2). Taxonomy (NCBI): domain Bacteria; kingdom Bacillati; phylum Bacillota; class Bacilli; order Caryophanales; family Paenibacillaceae; genus Paenibacillus; species Paenibacillus sp. IHB B 3415. The sequence continues at coordinate 1,876 of NZ_JUEI01000070.1, forward strand.
GCCAATGCGACGGCTGAGCCTGCTGCTACAGAGGCCGTGGCAGAAGCAACGGCGGAGCCTACGGCAGCACCTGTTGATATGGGCGGACGTGTAATTAAGGTAGCGGCCTGGTGGGATCTGAAGCCTGCGGGCAATTCCGCATCCGAGAAGGAACGTCTGGCCAAGATTACTGAAGTGGAGCAGAAGTACAACTGCAAGTTCGAATTTGTAAACGTTCCCTTTGAAGAGTTCATGCCTAAATTCACGGCTACTGCTCTTACGGGCGAACCTTTTGCCGATATCGTCATTATGGAATACAACTCGGCATGGCCGGCTATCCTCAAGGGACAGCTGATGAAAGTAAGCGAATATACTACAGCGGCTTCCAATATCAATAACGAAGCTAATCTGCTGGTGAAGGCGCCTAAAATTGCTAATGAGGACTACGCCTTTGCTGAACCCGGTGTGGGCGGAGCCGGTATCCACTACAACCGTGACTTGTTCAAGAAGCTGGGGCTTCCTGACCTGCAGGAGCTGTATGCCAGCGGGCAATGGAACTGGGATAAGTTCGTTGAAATTGCCAAGCAGGCAACCAAGGATACGGATAATGACGGCAAAATCGATACTTACGGCTTCTCAGGCTGGGCGATCGATATGCTGCGTAACTTCTCCGCTGCGAACGGCGGGAAGCTGGTGGATGAAGCGACAAGCACTCAGGGTCTGACTGATCCCAAGGTTATTGAAGCGGCTGAATTCATTAACCGTCTGTACAACGTAGAGAACGTAGTCAAAGTCAAAGGTGCAGACAAAGTCGGCTATGACGAATTCAATACCTTCAAGGATGGCGATGTAGCGATGTTCCCGGCTCCGATCTGGAACCTGGGCGATCTGACCTTCGATTTCGGTGTGGTTCCTTTCCCGAACGGACCTTCCGGATCGCCTGAAGTTACCTATGCCGATAACGGCAAGAATGCATTCTTCGTTCCCAAAGGTGTGAAAGATCCGCAGGCTGTCTATCAGGCTTTTGAAGATACCTATGATATTACACAAACCGGTGATTTCCCTAGCCAGGAATGGCTGGAAAGTATCTACGCACATGAAGAAGATGTCGCTATGATGCATGAACATATCAACAACACAGGCCAGATTCTGCTTGAAACCGCTTATCCTGAATATCCGACCTACGGTTATATGAAGGACATCATTGTAGACAATCAATCGGTTACTGCAACTGCCGAGAAGTATAAGCCAGAAGCAGAAGCTTCCATTGCTAAGCTAGGCAAGTAATAGGAGGGTTCCGGATCGTCATAACAACGGGGGGATGTCTTGGTGACTCCCCCTATTGTATGGATATAAGATTTCCGCTTGTAAGGAGGACTTCTGGTGACAGATAAAAAGCGTCAATCCAAAATAGCCAAGAATATAATGCTTGCTGCTGTGGCATTGCTGATCATGCTTCCGGCAGGCTTGAATGTACAGGCGGAGACTGGCACGAAGAAGGCTGTCTCCGCAGAAGAGCTGGTCCCCGGCGTTACCTCCGGGATTGCGGCGAATACCGGGAATAAATACGTTGCCTATCTGGCTGAACATAAGGACGCTCCCAGACCTGATCAGGAAATTATTCTGGAGGCGGCTGACTATAGTCATGTAGAAGGCGGCGGCTTCGAGAAGTGGTCTGATTACGAAGGTATGGCCGGTGAAGCGCTGTTAACCGGTGAAACCGGCAAGGCCGAGTGGACTGTTCAAGTTAAGGAAGCCGGCTTCTATAACCTGTCGATGCTGTACTATCCCGTCGAAGGGAAAAGTTCGGCTATTGAGCGCGCCTTCTATATTGACGGGAAGCTCCCTTTCAAGGAGGCGGCGTTCCTGCAGTTTGACCGGATTTGGGATAATCAGTCGGATCAGCTGGCCCGGGACAACCAGGGCAATGATCTGCGGCCAAGACAGGTGGAGCGGCCGGTCTGGAGCGAGAAGGCGTTTCAGGACTCTGACGGTTATGAGAATGAGCCGTTTTTATTTCATTTCAGTGCCGGCACACATACGTTAACCCTGGAATCTTCAAGAGAACCTGTACTGATTAAGCAGCTGAAGCTGTTCAGGCAGAGTGCGCCGCTGCCGTACGAAGAAGTGAAGAAAGCGTGGGACTCCGAAGGCATTCAGGCCGTAAGCGGCCAGCTCCTGACCGTTCAGGCAGAAGACGCAACAGCGAAATCCTCACCGACGTTATACCCGCTGAATGAGCGTTCGAGCCCGGCAGTGACTCCGTACAGTTCTTCTGTAATCAAAATCAACACTATAGGCGGGCTGAACTGGCGGATACCGGGTCAGTGGATCGAATGGGAAGTGGATGTGCCTGAGACCGGATTCTATAAGCTGGCCTTCAAGACGCAGCAGAATTATGTGCGGGGAATCTATTCAACCCGGAAGCTGACCATTGATGGTACCGTCCCGTTTGCGGAAATGGCCAAGGTTCCTTTCCGGTATAAAAGCTCTTATCGGCTGGACATTATGGGCGGCAATGAGCCCTATCTATACAAGCTCGGCAAAGGCAAACATACCATACGGCTGGAGGTAAGCCTGGGTGAGTTCGCCCCGCTCATCCGCGAGGTAGAGAACAGCCTGTACAATCTCAACTCCATGTACCGCAAGATCCTGATGATTACCGGAACGAAGCCGGATGAGTACCGGGATTACCAGCTGGACCGGAAGATTCCGGGCCTCCTGGATGTATTCGCTGCGGAGCGAGACCGCCTGAAGGGGATTGCGAAGGAACTGGTCCGTTTATCCGGACAATCCAGTGATCAGGAAGCGCTGCTCAAGACGATGGCCGAGCAGCTGGACGAGATGATTGAGGACCCGGATACGGTACCCAAAAGACTTACCGCCTACAAGACGAATACCGGCGGACTCGGCACCTGGGTCCAGACGGCAAGAGAGCAGCCGCTTGAAGTGGATGCGCTCTACATAGCTTCACCTGATAAGAAGCTCTCGAAGAAAGGGATGGGCTTCGGCGCGAAGCTGAAGCATGAGACGGCTGCCTTCTTCACGTCCTTCTTCACCGACTATAACCAGATCGGCAATGTGTCGGATGAGGAAGACCAGAAATCGGTTACCGTATGGATCGGCAGCGGACGGGATCAGGCCAATACGATGAAGGCGATGATCGATGAGACATTCACCGCCGCCACCGGGATTAATGTCAATCTGAAGCTGGTCAACATGACCACGCTGCTTCCGGCGACCCTGGCCGGACAAGGGCCGGATGTGGCAATGCAGATCGGCAATGATCTGCCTGTTAACTTTGCGATGCGCAATGCGGCGGCAGACTTGACGCAGTTTGCGGATTTCGGGGAAGTGAGCAATCGTTTCCGTGAGAGTGCGGTGCTGCCTTACCGGTATGACAGCGGCGTCTATGCCCTGCCTGAGACCCAGACCTTCAATATGCTCTTCTACCGCAAGGACATTCTGGAGGAGCTGGAGCTTGAAGTTCCGCAGACCTGGGATGAGGTATCCACACTGCTCGCGGTGCTCAGCAAGAATCATATGCAGTTTGGCCTGCCCGTAGTGGTCCAATCGGCAGTGCAGGGACAGAACATCCCGCCGAACTCGATGTTTGCCGCGCTGCTGTTCCAGAATGGCGGGCAATTCTACCGCGATGGCGGCAAAGCGTCAGATTTGGATTCGCGTACCGGAATCGAGACCTTCAAGCAATGGAGCGAATTCTATACCGATTACAAGCTGGAACGCGAATATGACTTCGCCAACCGCTTCCGTACAGGTGAAATGCCGATCGGTATCGCGGATTATACGTTATACAACCAGCTGTCTGTTTTTGCTCCGGAGATTAGAGGCATGTGGGGCTTCGTGCCGATCCCCGGAACCGTCAAGGAAGACGGTACGCTGGACCGGACGGTTTCCAGTGGAGGCAGTGCAGTCCTGATGCTGGATAAAGCGAAGGACAAGGATGCGTCCTGGGAATTCATGAAGTGGTGGACGAGTGAACAGACCCAGACGGTGTTCGGGCGTGAAATGGAAGGCTTGATGGGTGCTGCCGCACGTTATCCGACAGCGAATATCAAAGCGCTGGACAGCTTGCCTTGGCCGATCGCCGATTACGAGAATCTGAAAGCCCAGTTCGAATGGGCGGAAGGGGTTCCTGAAGTTCCGGGCGGATATTTCACGGGCCGGCATTTGTTTAATGCTTTTTACAAAACAGTGGTCGGCGGCGTGGAAGCCAGGGAATCCATTATGGACTATGTCCAGTATATTCAGGACGAAATCACCACCAAACGCAAAGAGTTTGGTCTATAGCGGTAAGGGGGAGAGTCAAGCGTGCAAACTTGGTGGAGCCTGAAATGGCAGCAAATGAGAGCGAATAAGCATTCGTACATTCTGATGGCGCCGTATATGCTGTTGTTCGCCGTATTTACGGTGCTGCCGGTATTGGTCTCGGTTGTGCTTAGCTTCACATATTTCAATATGTTGGAATTTCCGAAGTTCATCGGCTGGCAGAACTATACGCGTCTTTTTTTGGAGGATGATGTATTCCTGATTGCCCTCAAGAACACGCTGCTGTTCGCAGTAATTACAGGGCCGATAAGCTATATCGCCTGTTTCGTGTTTGCCTGGATCATCAATGAGCTGTCACCGAAGCTTAGAGCTGTAATGACGCTCGTGTTCTATGCACCGTCCATCTCGGGAAATGTCTATTTCATCTGGCTGATGATCTTCTCCGGGGACCGGTACGGGATCATGAACGGGTTGCTGCTGAAGTTCGGCTTCATCCTGGAACCGATCCAGTGGCTGAAGACAGAAGGCTATATTATGCCGATCATCATCCTGGTCCAGTTATGGCTTAGTCTGGGAACGGGCTTCCTGACCTTCATTGCCGGACTGCAGACCGTGGATGGAACCTTATACGAAGCGGGAGCCGTGGACGGAATCAAGAACCGCTGGCAGGAACTCTGGTATATCACCTTGCCTTCCATGCGCCCGCAGCTGATGTTCGGTGCTGTCATCCAGATTACGACCGCGTTCGCCGTAGCTGATGTTTCGATTGCCCTGGCCGGGTTCCCTAGCGTGAACTATGCAGCGGAGACCATCGTGACGCATCTGATCGACTTCGGCACCACAAGGTTCGAGATGGGCTATGCTTCAGCGATTGCTACTGTATTGTTCTTCATCATGGTAGGCACCAACCTGGTAGTGCAGAAGCTTCTTAGAAAGGTGGGTGAATAGAAGTTATGAATACCCCCTTTCAAATAGGTTCCAAACGCTTAAGCCGTTCTGTCCGGATGCCCAAGAAACGGGTGAACCGCTCTGCATGGGGTACCTTCTCGTTATTTGCCCTGCTCACTGTATTCGGGGCCTTTATGATCCTGCCGCTGGTTTACGCGATTAATAATGCGTTCAAGCCGCTGGACGAAATCTTCATCTTCCCGCCGACCCTGTTTGTCCGGCACCCGACGATGAACAACTTTATCGATCTGTTCAACCTGCTGGGAAATTCATGGGTGCCGTTTTCCCGGTATATTTTCAACACGGTGTTTATTACCGGTGCAGGGATTATCGGGCATGTCCTGCTGGCTTCGGCGGCAGCGTACCCTCTGGCCAAACATCATTTTCCGGGCAAAAAAGCATTGTTCAGCATCGTTGTCCTCTCGCTGATGTTCACACCGGCGGTGACGGCTATGCCAAATTATATGATCATGTCCTGGCTGGGCCTCATTGATACGTACTGGGCGGTTATTATACCGGCCTTCGCTTATTCGCTGGGCCTCTACCTGATGAAGCAATTTATGGAGCAGATTCCCGATGTGCTGCTGGAAGCCGCCAAAATTGACGGGGCGAGTGAATACCGCATTTTCTGGTCGATCGTGATGCCTAACGTCAAGCCGGCCTGGCTGACGCTTATCATTCTGTTATTCCAGATTCTCTGGGGCAGTGACGGCAACGGGTTCATCTACAGTGAACAGCTGAAATCACTGCACTTTGCAGCGGGCCAGGTGGTTGCAGGAGGGATTGCCCGTTCCGGTCCGGCGGCAGCGGTGGCCCTCATTCTGATGAGCGTGCCGATCACGCTGTTTGTGTTCTCGCAGAGCCGGATTATAGAGACCATGGCAACTTCGGGAATGAAGGATTAAGGGGGGAACGCAGTTGATCGCAAAAAAATGGCTGCTGTCACTTATGGCGGCATCCCTGCTGATTGTGTATGCAGCTCCCGCGCCGGCGTATGCAGAATCCGCGCCTTATGAGAGCTACAACTATAACTATTGGGAAGAAGCGGTGCCCGCTCCTGCGGCGTATATCCCTGACCGGACCCTGTCCGGCAAGGATCTCGGGGTAGGCGATTTCCGGGAACCCGGCGACATGGCCGTGGCGGCAAGCGGACTGATCTATATAGCCGACAGCGGAAACGGGCGGATTATTTGCCTGGACCCGGACTGGAAGGTCGTTAAGGTCATTAATAGCTTCGATAACCAGGGGGCAGAGGATACATTCAAGAATCCGTCCGGATTGTACATTACTGAAGACGGCAATTTGTATGTTGCCGATACGGATAACGGGCGTGTGGTGATCCTGTCCCCGGAAGGGGATTTGCTCGGCATGGTGGAGAAGCCGGCGTCTGATATTTTGCCGGCGGACTTCAAGTTTATACCCGTGAAAGTGACTGTAGATCAGGCTGAACGTGTCTATGTCATCGCTAAAGGGATCTTCGAAGGGATCATGCAGTTTGATAAGAACGGTGAATTTATCGGCTACGTCGGCACGAACAAGGTACAGCGTGACTATACCGAATATCTGTGGCGGCTGGTCTCAACCAAAGCGCAGAAAGCGCAGATGGCGCTGTTCGTGCCTACAGAATTCTCCAATGTTGATGTGGATGCCAAAGGTTTCCTCTATGCGACGAATATTGATCCGGGCTCGCAGGAGCCGGTCAAGCGGCTGAATCCCTCCGGGGAGGATGTACTGAAGCGGTTCGGATACTTCGATATTAAAGGTGATATCCGGTACCGGAGGGCGGATGGACCGTCCAAGTTCACAGATATTAAAGTGCTGGCGAACGGGATGTACAGTGCGCTTGATGCCAATCAGGGCAAGGTGTTCACGTATAACGATGAAGGTGATCTTCTCTATGTCTACGGAGGCAAAGGCAACCAGACCGGGACCTTCAAAATACCGGTAGCGGTAGAGTTCTCCCAGGGGAACCAGCTCGTATTGGACCGGGGAAAAGGCAACATTGTCATCTTCAGGCCGACCCGGTTCGGCACAAGCGTCAATGAGGCGGTGGGGTATCACTACAATGGTGAAGATACGCTGGCTGTACCCGTGTGGAGGGAAGTCCTGAAGCTGAACTCGAACTACGATATCGCGTATATCGGCATTGGCAAGTCCCTGCTGATGGACAAAAAAAACAAAGAGGCACTTAAATACTTCAAGCTCGGAATGGACCGCGACGGGTATTCGGTAGCCTTCAAACGGTACCGGAGAGAAGTCATGCAGGAGCATTTCGGAACCTTTCTGACAGCGGTAATGATCCTGGTGCTGGCTTGGCTGTCTTATAAGCTCTTCAGCTTCTGGAGAAGGAAGCGGCGGTTAACCGCGTCCAGGCAGGCTTCGCCAAACCTTAAGGAGGGGAACGCCCATGAGGCAGGATTTCATTAAATTCCCGCTGCACCTCATTGTGCATCCGTTTGACAGCTTTTGGGATATGAAGTACGAAGGCAAAGGGAAGGTCCGGGTCGCGTTGACGATTCTGCTGCTGGTCGTGATTTCGATGATCCTGAAGGATCAGTTTGCGGGTTTCCTGGTGAATTATAACGACCCCCGGCATCTGAACAGCATCACGCAATTATTCACGATTATATTTCCCTTCTTCCTGTGGTGCCTCTCCAACTGGGCGATCACCACACTCATGGACGGGGAAGGAAAATTCAAAGAAATTATGATGGCTACAGCCTATGCGCTAGTTCCGATTGTAATCATTTATGTGCCGATGATCCTGGCCAGCCGGTTTATGGCGGAGGAAGAAACAGCCTTCTATTATCTGATGATGACGGTATCCTCCATATGGTTCGTCGCGCTATTATTTGTCGGCATTATGACCGTTCATCAATATACTGTGCTCAAAACCGTAATCACGATGCTGCTCACGGTTATTGTCATGGGAATTGTCGTGTTTCTGGGGACGCTCGTATTAAGCATGCTCCAGCAGATTATAGAGTTCTTCGTTAACATTTACCGGGAATTAATTTTCCGTACGTAAAGGAGGCCGCACCTGTGAAAAATCGTAAAATGCTGGTCGCGGTGCTCGCCTGTGCCGCAGTCATGCTTATTCTTGCCGGTTCTGCCTTAGTCTTCTCCTCACGCGGAGTGAAGGCGGTGGAAGCCTCGGCTTATATGGAAGTAACAGCTGAGCTGGAGGCCGGAACCGGGTTCACTGCACTGCCTGATTCCTCTCAGGGGATTCCGGGAATGCAGCTGGCAGCAGATGATGGAGAGCTGTCCTTATACTTCAATCCTGAGACAACGGAAGTCGCCGTCAAGGATAAACGCCATGATCAGATCTGGTACAGCAATCCGGCGGGCCGTGAGCAGGATACCCTGGCTTCGGGATTCGAGAAGGAGCTGTTGTCCTCGCAGCTGAATGTACTGTTCCGTGACTCTATAGGGACGCTTGAATCCTATACGAACTTCGCCCAGAGTATCAGCAGCAAACAATTCACTGCCGAGAGCATCAAGAACGGGCTGCGGATTGTATATACGATTGGAGATACATCGATCGGGATTGATGCGCTGCCCAAGTTCATCAGCAAGACAAGAATGGAAGAGAAGGTTCAGGCCCATCTGGATGCCTCCAGCGCCAAATATGTCGGGCAACGGTATTACCCGAAAGACGGTGACCCGGAAGTTCTGGAGCGCATTGATGCCCAAGTCTCGAAGCCGCTGGTGCTGAGCAAAATGACTGCGGCCTTCAATAAATCCGGTTATTCTGCGGAAGATCTGGCCTTCGATAATAAGGAGAACGGAGTGGAAGGCGGCTCCGGAGCAAGCAAGCCGAACTTCATCATTCCGCTGGAATACCGGCTGGATGCAGGGTCGCTGGTAGTAACTATTCCTGTGAACCAGGTCAAGGAGAGCGGAGAATATCAGATCCGCAGCCTGGAGCTGCTGAATATGTTCGGAGCTGCTGATCAGCAGAGCGACGGCTATATGTTCGTTCCGGACGGCTCCGGCAGCCTGATCTATCTGAATAACGGAAAAGTGAAGGAAGAGCAGTATGTACAGCGCGTATACGGCCCGGACCCGAATGATAACAGCTATAGACGCGGGCAGGTCAGCGAGAGTGCCAGAATGCCGGTCTTTGGCCTGAAAACAGAGGATGCCGCATGGTTTGCCGTGATCGAGAAAGGCGATGCCATAGCCAGCATAGCCGCAGATATCAGCGGCAAGAAGAACTCCTACAACTTCATCCACAGCAGCTACACCCTGCGGGGGGAAGATGAGCTTGAGCTGTATACGGGTTCTACCATTCAGGAAATTCAGCTGTTAAATGAAGAGATTTACAAAGGCGATATTGAGGTCCGCTACAGCTTCCTCGGCAAAGCTAAAGCCAATTATTCAGGAATGGCTGAGCTGTACCGGAATAAGCTGGCGGAGCAGCAGGTGCTGCAGCCTCTGGAGGCGGGGCAGGTTATTCCCTTGTATCTCGACATGCTGGGGGCTGTCGACAAGCAAAAGTCGTTCCTCGGCGTCCCTTACCGGTCCGAGATTGCCATGACCTCCTTCGGACAGGCGGCGCAGATTGCAGAGCAATTGAAGCAGGATGGCGTTGACCGGCTGCTTATGCGCTATACCGGCTGGTCAGCCAAAGGGGTGAATCACGCTACACCGGATAAGCTGAAGACGGAAAATGTGCTCGGCAGTAAAAAGGAGCTTCTAGAATTATCAGAGAAGCTGGAACAAGCGGGAGGCATGTTATTCCCGGATATTGCTTTCCAGAAGATTTATCACGATGATGGCGGCTTCACACCTTCCTCTGATGCCTCCCGGTTCGTGACCCGGGAAGAAGCGGAGCTCTATCCGTATAACCGGGCATTGAACCGGATGGATATGACGCTCGGAAGCTACTTTCTGTTGTCCCCGGCGAAGCTGCCTTATTATGTGGACACGTTTATGAGCAAGTATAAAGCTTATGGGTTCAACGGCGTATCCTTGCGGGATCTTGGCAGTGTGCTCAGCTCGGATTTCCGGGTCAGCCGGGTCATTCAGCGGGAGACGGCCAAACAAATTGTAGAGGAGCAGCTCGGCAAGCTGGATCAGAGCATCGGCCAGACGATGGTCGCCGGAGGCAATGCGTATGCATGGCCTTACTCGGATCATCTGATCAATGTGCCGACCGCCTCCAGCGGCTTCGTGCTGACGGATGAAGAAATCCCGTTCTATGAAATGGTTGTCCATGGTTACATCAGCTTTACGGGGACGCCGGTGAATCTGAACGATGAACAGGATCTCAAGGTGCAGCTGCTCCGCTCTATTGAGCTTGGTGCCGCGCCCCATTTCTCCTGGTCGTATGAGCCGTCCTCCAAGCTGAAATACACTCATTTTGACGACATGTATGCCACAAGTTATCAGGATTGGTACGGTCAGGCGGTTTCGCTGTACAAGGAAGTCAGTAAAGTGCTCTCTCCGGTACAGAACGCGCAGATCGTGAATCACATACGCCATCAGGAGGGTGTTGTGGAGGTGCAGTACAGCAACGGGATTTCAATCTATGTAAATTACACAGACATGCCAGTCTCCGTACACGGCTTCACCGTCGGAGCCGGACAATATGGGATAGAAGGTGGGCAGTCATGAGGGGGAGCAAGCTCAGCTTAAATCACAAGCGCTCTTGGCTGGGAATCGCCTTTATTACGCCGTGGCTGCTTGGATTCGTATTCATGTTCGCGGCTCCGCTCATTCAGTCCATCAAATTCAGCTTCAGCAAATTAAATGTCGATCCGACCGGGTTCACACTGGACTGGGTGGGCTGGTCTAATTTCAACAATGCGTTGTTTGTAGATGCCACCTTCAACCGCGTACTCACCGAATCCGTCAGGGATATGGTGCTTAACGTTCCGATGATCCTGTTCTTCAGCCTCTTCTCGGCAACGCTGCTGAATCAGAAATTCCGGGGGAGAGTTCTGGCCCGTGCGATATTCTTCCTGCCGGTTATTCTGGCTTCGAATGCGATATCGGCGGCAGAAGCTTCCGGACTGATCAACCTGGTGGGGGATGCCACGGCTGTGAATGAACTCGGTCAATCCGGCTCACAGTACAATGTCATGTCTATGGTGATGATTCTGAGTGATATCGGTCTGCCGCTCTCGTTCGTGGATTACATTGTGGATGCTATCCTGCGGATCTATGAGATTATTACGAGCTCAGGGGTACAGATTCTAATCTTCCTGGCCGCGCTGCAGTCTGTGCCGGGGGCGATGTACGAGGTAGCGAAGATTGAAGGGGCGACCGCTTATGAATCCTTTTGGAAAATCACCTTCCCGCTGGTAAGCCCGCTTATCCTGACCAATGTCATCTACACCATCATTGATTCCTTCACGGGCAGCAAAGTAACGCAAATGATCTTCACCACCGCGTTCACCACCCAGAACTTTGGTCTCAGTGCGGCCATGTCGTGGATCTATACGCTGATTATCAGCATCGTCCTGATTATTGTAGGATACGTGCTGTCCAAAAGAGTGCATTACAATTGATGAATCGCAAAGGAGGATATGGCTATGCAAGCTCCTCAATCTGTTCAGCCTGCTCATAGGGAGGCGAATCACCATAGAGTCCATAAGCTAAAAGGCAAAGCAGTGGATCTTCTATACGCACTGTTCCGCTATGCGCTGGTCATCGGGATCTCCTTCATCATTATTTATCCGCTGCTTATGAAATTCTCGATCGCCTTCAAGGATAAAGCGGATATCTACAATCCGACGATTTATATGATTCCGGTCCACTACACTATGGATAACATCAGAATGGCGATGCAGATTCTGGATTACTTCCCGCTGCTGGGGAATACGCTGCTCTTCGTCGTAGTGACTACGGTGCTGACCACGGCTTCCTGCGCTTTGGCCGGTTACGGCTTTGCCCGGTTCAGCTTTCCGGGGAGCAACATCCTGTTCGCGCTCGTCATTCTTACCCTGCTTGTCCCTACCAGCACGCTGATGGTGCCGATGTACCTGCATTTCAGAAGCTTTGACATTATGGGGATTATTCATTTGTTTACAGGGAAAAGCGGCATAAATCTGCTCAATACGTATTGGCCTTCGATGATTACATCAGCGACAGCCATCGGACTCAAGGCGGGGTTGTTCATTTATATTTTCCGCCAGTTCTTCAAGGGGATGCCGAAGGAGATTGAGGAAGCGGCGCTGATTGACGGTGCAGGGGGCGTGAAGACATTCCTGCGGATTATGCTGCCCAATGCGGTCTCGCCGATGATTACGGTGATCCTGTTCTGCTTCGTCTGGCAGTATAACGATACCTTCTTCACCTCACTGTTCATGAGTGAAATCGCGCTTATGCCTACGAAGGTCAGCTCGCTGGCCGCGCAGGCCAATGCCCTGCTGCCGGGACTGCTGGGGGTAGGCGGGGGATCGGGTGTCAAGGCGGACCCCAATCATGTAGCGATGATTATCGATACCGGTATACTGCTGGCGATTCTCCCGCTGATTACCTTGTATATGGTTGTGCAGCGTTACTTCGTAGAGAGCGTGGAGCGCAGCGGAATTATCGGCTGATCCAGACGAAGGAGGAGCTTCCAGTCTTGAAGGAACAGGACGAATAAAGCAGCATTTGAATAAGCTTGTATAGTTTAAAGATGATTAGGAAGGCGGCCTAAGATGAAGCTGAAACGCTCGTTCGTCATTACCTGTATACTGCTGCTGGCCGTCCTGGTGACGGCAGTGCCTGTACAGGCGGAAACCCGGGCGAAGAAGAATGCCATGCAAGCTTATGTTGAATCGCTCAGACCGGGCTGGAACCTGGGGAATACCTTCGAGGCCTCCGGGGACGAAACCTCATGGGGGAACCCGGCCGTGACCCAGGCATTCATTGAGCAGCTGGCGGCGGAGGGCTATAAGAGCATCCGTATCCCGGTTACCTGGAAGCACAGGATGGGCGATGCTCCTGATTATGCAATCCGGCAGGATTTCATGGCCCGGATTCAGGAGGTTGTTGACTGGTCACTGGCTGCGGACCTTCACGTTATCATTAATCTCCATCATGACAGTAACTGGGTGATGAACATGGCGGTGGAGCATGATGAGGTGCTGGCCAGATTCAATGCCGCCTGGACGCAGATTGCCGGTCATTTCAAGGATTATCCGGACAGCCTGATGTTCGAGAGTCTGAATGAGCCGCGCTTCTCCGATGACTGGAGTAAGGACAGCCCGGAATATTTCACCATGCTGGATGAATTGAATGTGTCCTTTCATCACATCGTCCGGCATTCCGGAGGGAACAACAAGCAGCGGCCGCTTGTGCTGTCTACACTTACTGCTGCTCCGACCCAGGCCAGACTGGATGCGTTAGCGGCAACCATTGCCAATTTAGATGACGATAGACTAATAGCAACGTTCCATTACTATGGTTATTATGCGTTCAGTGTGAACCTTGGAGGGTCGACCACCTTCGATACCACGGCCAGGGAGGATCTGATTCAGGCGTTCGACCGGGCTTATGATACCTTCACGGCCAAAGGCATTCCTGTAATCGTCGGGGAATTCGGCCTGCTCGGGTTCGATAAATCGCTGAGTACGGTCCAGCATGGTGAGATTCTGAAGTTTTTTGAATACGTTATCTACTATGCCCATGAGAAAAAAATGCCGCTGATGTTATGGGACAACGGGCAGCATTTCGACCGGCGCACGTTCAAGTGGGTAGACGAGGAGCTTCATCAGGTGATGAAGCAGGGCTGGAAAGGCCGTTCCTCCAATGCGGAGACGGATTCGGTCTATATTCTAAAGGATGCGGAAATCAAGGATATCGCCATCCCGCTGAATTTGAACGGAAACACGTTCACGGCGCTGCTCAATCAGGAACAGGCGTTAGTCAAGGGAACGGATTATGAGCTTGATGGAGATAACCTTATCCTCAAGGCCGGGCTGCTGCAGAAGCTTGTTACGCAGAAGTACGGTATTAATGCAGTGCTAACTGCCAGATTCAGCGCGGGTGCTGACTGGAGAATGGACATTATTTATTACGACACGCCCAGCTTCATCAGTGCGCAGGCTCCGGAGGGGATATATACGATCCCGGCCTGGTTCAACGGGGATAGTCTGGCAACGCTGGAGGCTGTCTATACGGCTGGCGGTAATGCCGGTCCGAATGACTGGACGCCTTTCAAGGAGTACTACAAAGCCTTCTATCCGGACTATACCACCGGAGAAATTAAGTTCACAGATGACTTCTGGAAGGAAGTCAAGGAGGGGGAAGTGCAGCTGAAGATGCATTTCCGCAGCGGTGCAGTCATCCCGTATACGATCACCAAGACAGGCACTCAAATTGCCGGGGTCTCCGCAGAGGATGCAGAAAAGGCGGCAGCGCTGGCTGGGGAAGAAGCAGACGGGCAAGCTGTAGAAGTGCTGGCGGAATCCGCTGATCCGGCACCAACAGACACTGCAGCAGTCGAAGCTTCAGTGGAGACTTCTGCTGAAGCTGTCCAGCCAGAGGAAGCCAGCCAAGGCGGCAGCAAAACCTTAATGATCCTGCTCGCTGTATCGGCGCTAATCGTTGTAGCGGCAGCGGTCATGTACTGGCGGAGAGCAGGTAGAAGATAGGCTTAGCGGATAACGAAACAGCAGCAACCGTGGACAGGGGAATCATGTCCTGGTTTGCTGCTGTTATTTTTGAACTCATAGATGCATGATTAATGTTCGCTGGTGTTCATTAGACTTTGCAGACGCGCAGCTGTTTCGGCAGTTGCTGTATAAATCATGATCTTCAGATCCGGATGGCCCTGGGGCTGTAGGGTCACATGCTCAAACTCCAGTTCTCCGATGCCGGGCGCATTCCACTGTTTGTGGCAGTCCGTTACAATCTGAACATCATGCAGCGGCCATTTCTCGCGGAACAGCGGGCTGCTCTGCATAAATTCCCCGATAAGCTCCTTGAACCTCGGGTCATTAGGGAAATGTGCGTAATCCGCACGAAAGCGTGCAACGATGACCTCTGCTTTACTCCCCCAGTCCTCTGGATTCATTCTCCGCTTCCCTGTCGTCAACAGCAGTCTCATCCAATTAGGACGCTCCTGCTTCCCCTCTGAGAATGAAGGAAAGCCGAAAACCAGCTCCGCTGCCTGATTCCATAACAGCAAATCCCAGCTTCTCCCGATTACGAAGGCCGGATTGGGCTCCAGGGCCTTGATCATCCGTTCCAGGCCTGTATTCAGTTGCTGATCTTCTACGGCCTGCTGCTGCACCGGTCTGGCAAGAAGATGAAGATGGTGACGTTCGTCTTCAGTCAGCCGCAGCGCCTCTGCTATGTTATTCAGTACATCCTCTGAGGGATTGATACTTCTTCCCTGCTCCAGAGAGGTGTACCATGAGGTTCCGATGTGGGCAAGCTGGGCCACTTCTTCCCGGCGGAGCCCCGGAGTCCGCCGTCTTCCATAAGAGACTAACCCGGCTTCTTCAAGAGTCAGACGTTCCCGGCGCGAACGCAGAAATTCTCCTAACGTCATCCTGGAAGAAACCTCTTCCATGTTGAACTCCTCCTTATCCTGACACTGACAGTCCTACGATAAACGCAGGAAGGATGCCAGTTACACATTCTATTATACTGCCAGTATAGCATCTATAAACTTAGGAGGATTTGAACTATGAACATATTTGTAACTGGAGCCACCGGTAAAGTAGGAAGCCGTTTTGTTCCGCGTCTGCTGCAGCGCGGTCATCACGTTAAGCTGTTGATTAGGGATGCTGCCAAGGCAGATGGGCTTAAGCAGCTGGGGGCTGAGATTGTAGAAGGCGAGCTTCTGCAGCCGGAACATTATGTCGATGCTCTCCGGGGGATTGATGTTGTATTTCATCTGGCAGCTCAGTTCCGCGGGGTAGACGAGAATACCACCTGGATATCCAATTTCGATGGCAGCATCGCTCTGGCCAAGGCAGTGCTGGAGGCGGGGGTGCCAAGGTTTGTTTTTGCGAGCACCAATAATGTCTACGGCTCCGGAAGTAACGCGAGACCCAGTCAGGAGGATGACGAGCTGAAGCCTGCGTTTGCTTATCCGCAGTCCAAAGCTAAGGCTGAGGCAGCGCTGCTGCAGCTTCATCACGAACAGGGGTTAGGCCTGCGCATTGTAAGGTTGCCCTTTGTCTACGGTGAGCGGGACCCGCATATCACAGAATTCCTGCCGCTCGTAGGCAATTGGAATCCGGCGAAAAGAATGCATATGGCGCATCATGCAGATGTGGGTCAAGCCCTGCTGCTCGCTGCTTCCGCAGACGGGATAGATGGCCGGATCTACAACGTCGGCGACGATGCACCGGTCTCCATTGCGGAGCTGCTTAAGCTGCATCATTTGGAAATTTCCCCGGCAGTCCAGCAGCAGGAATTCAATCCATGGGAGGGAGTCATCGATACCACACGGATCAGGGATGAACTACATTACCGGCCGATTTTCCCGTCCTTCTATACGGCGAGGGATGCAGGTGCGCTTTAAATTGGATTTATCTTCTCCCGGCAATCTGGTATACAATAGAACTACATCTTCTTGACCGCAGGCTTCTCTTCAGAAGCTTGCGGTTTGTTGTATTAACAGTTTGAATAAGATGAACTAAAGAAATCTGGACACAACAGCGGCTGGAAGGCCAAATATTCACCGCAGTTACGTCCTCGCCCAGCTGGGGGGGCTTAAGTTATCATGATTCAACCTCAGCCAGCAGGGCTATTGTATAGAGATCGTTATTACATAGGGAGGCAGGCAAATGCTGAAATCATTGCAGGCTATTGAAACATACCGTGAAGAAGGAAGGCTCCCCGGTGAAGGCTGTCTGTGGCTGGAATATATCGTTCAGGCCGAGCAGACGATTGTGAACCTCGAACGGGTAGAGTCGCTGGGGGAACTGGAGCAGCAGAGTCCGGTGCTGGATTACGTAGAGCGGAGCCTGCGCGTACTGGATAGTCTGCCGCTATCCTACTGGATCAGGGAATTGGCTGAAGAGACGCTGATCTGGTCGGAGACTGCCAAGGGCGGTACGATCCGGCAGCGCAGAAGCTGGCAGGAGGAAGGCATTAATATATTTGTGCATAATATCGGTTCGGCACAGCTGTACTGGCGTTATGCAGAGGATGACCGGGAGGACGCTGGCTCTGCGGATAAGCGGCTGATCGTGCACCGGCTGATCGAAACCCACGGCCTGATCGGGCAGCAGATCCGCGGCGAGGTTCCGCCTTCGGTCAATCTTCCGTTATCCGGACTGGTGGAGCAGGGGCTGCTGACCGCAGATGAGCTGGAGCGGCTGCTGTTCGCGCTGAATCACTGCATTATCTCTGCCGTAGCCCCGGAGCTGTGGCAGGAGGTTCGTCCTCAGGTGATGGAGCTGATTGCCGTAATCTCCTCGGGGAATCTGCATGATGAAGTCCCCATGAAGGAGCGTCTGCGGAGAATGCGCTCCGGGTCTATCGCGCAGGGTGAGGATTATGAGACGGAGTGGAGCGGTCTTGTGCAGGAGGGATTCAATCCTGCTGTACTGGAGCCGCTGCAGCCTGTCACCTTCTGGTATGTGGAATCTGCACTGCAGACCTTCTCGCTGGAGCAGTTCCTCAAAGTAGTAAGCCTCTCGGCTAGCAGTGATTTGTCCGCTCTGAACCATATCAGCTTCGAAGCGGTGATGAATAGCATTTATTATGACTATAAAGGCAGCAAGAAGATCAATGTGTACAAGAAACGGATCATTGAGAAATACTTGTCTGAGCTGGACTGGACAGAGATCTACAGCGGTGAGCAGCCTTCGGGCAATCCGCATCTGTTGCACCGGCTGCTGCGGAAGGAGCATTTGCCTGATACGCTGTTCTTCAACTTCGAATTCTCCCCGGCGGCTGAGAAGCTGATTGAATTCTGCATAGAGGCCGAGAAGTCGGCGCTGTATGAACGGGCGGTGCTGCTGCTGTTCGATCTGTTCGATCTGCGCCGGGATGCGTTCGACCGCTTCCATAACGAGGATACGTATTTAAGCCAGATGAATGATACGGCAGATTATAAGGCGGTTATTCTGGATTACGTCACCGGCCGCAAGGTGCTGGACATCGGGCCGGGCGGCGGGGTGCTGCTGGATCTGATCGAGCAGCGGATGCCGGACGTGATTCCGGTGGGCATCGATATCTCCAGCAATGTCATTGAAGCGTTGCGGCAGCGCAAGCAGCGGGAAGACCACCGCTGGGAGGTGCTCCAGGGCGATGCGCTGAACCTTAAGGATTACGTGGAGGCGGGGACGGTCGACACGGTGATTTTCTCCTCCATCCTGCATGAGCTGTATTCCTATGTCCCGCTGGACGGGAAGAAGTTCAATCACGGGACGGTTGCGGCTGCGCTAACCAGCGCCTTCGGGGTGCTGGCGGACGGCGGAGTCATTATTATCCGCGACGGTATTATGAGTGAGCCGGAGGATCAGCAGCGGAGAGTGCGGTTCCTGGAGGATGACGGAATGGCGTGGCTGGAGCGGTATGCGAAGGATTTTGCCGGCCGGAGCATCCGGTATGAGCAGCTTAGCGCCCGGGAGGTCCTCATGCCGGTGAATGATGCGATGGAGTTTCTGTACACGTATACGTGGGGCGAGGAAGCCTATATCCATGAGGTACAGGAGCAGTTCGGATATTTCACTCCGGCTCAATATGCCGCGTTCATTGAGCAGACGCTTGGTGATCAGGCGAAGATTGAAGTCTTCCGCCATTACCTGCAGGAAGGGTATACGGAGGCGCTGCAGGATCGGGTCGTGGTGATGGATGAGAGCGGGCAGGCGGTCGCACTGCCGGACAGCACCTGCTTCATTGTAATCCGTAAGGCAGGCTGAAGCCGGGCTTGTATGGAACATAAAAGGGGCATTACCACAGCCGTGTCCGGCCTGGTAATGCCCTTTTTCAATCGGTATTTGCCGGCATATAATGGGAAAGCATCACGTTGCGGACCCTGCATAGAAGAGAATCATCCTGTCCGGTTACTTAAGCGTGATGATCAGTGTGCTGATTTTGCCACCCTGCACCGTGAACTCGTGTCTGAACAGCTGCGGAGCGGGAACGCGGTTCTTGTTAAATTCCCCTTCCATCTCTGCTGTCACAGCGATGGCTTCTCCGGATTCTTCGATTTCCATGATCGTGTAGCGGACCTTGGCAGAGAACAGCTCTGCTTCCCCCCAAGCCTGTATAGCATCCCTGCCTTTGATGTCTTTGCCGTTATCCTTAACGCTGGCGCCGGGAGTGAACAAATCAATAAAGGCTTCAGGCTGATATTGGTTAATGGCATTGTAGAACTCCTGTACCTCACTCGGCAAGGTAACATGTTGATTCATGGATATCTGCCTCCTGTAAGTAGATTGGTGGAACATTTGCAAGACAGCATGTCCCTGATTAAAACTTTTGGATCAATGTCGGGAACAGTATGCGGCCATCCTTACACGTAACTTAAACGTATCCGGGCATCCGTAAGCAGACAATGTAATCTGTCCGCACCTGATCTTACGGATAAAGCTGGCCCTGACCGGCTCCCGGAATAGCATCCTTGCGGAATTCGGAAGGCGAGCAGTTCATCGCTTTGCGGAAGACTTTAATGAAGTAGCTGACGTTGTCGAAGCCGACATCCATGGCGATATCGGAGATTTTGCGGTCACTCTGCTGCAGCAGGGCTGCGGCCTGGCGGATCCGGTAGGAGTTGATATAATCGACGGGCGTCTTGCGGGTCATGCTTTTGAAGAACCGGCAGAACTGCCCCTCGCTCATCGGAATCAGCTCTGACAGATCGCGGGTGCGGATTGGCTCCTGATAATTGTCCTGGATATAGAGGATGACTTTCTTCAGCCGGTCGATCTTCGTGGTATCAGCGCCTGCCGACTGGTTGTAGTTCACCGAACGTCCCGGCGGCGCAATCTGTGAGAGCATGATCAGCAAAGTTCCTTTCATAAAGGACTCGAATCCGGGCATTTTATTATCATATGCCTCCATCATCCGCTCCAGGTGCAGCAGAAGCTCCCCTTGCCAAGGTACGGAGGAGGTGATGTGACGCGGAAAGCTCTGGCGTTTCTCCTGAAGCGGCAGAATTACAGTCTGCTGGATCGTATCATATTGGGCGCTGGCCAGGAGATCGGGGTGAAAGACAAGTGCGCAGAACCGGCAGGGAGTGTCCTTAACCGCATAGGCGGCATGAATATCACCGGATTCAATAAACACGGCTTCGCCGGGGCGGAGTGTGAAATAATCCGTATCCACCTGAAAGAGAATCTCGCCTTCAAGCAGCAGGAAGAACTCCGCTTCCTCATGCCAGTGGGTATCCAGGACAGGGGCTCCGGCCGGGAGCTCTATCCAATAGGCGGCCAAGGGAAACATAACATCCCCGTGTTCACGGTCTTCTTTGAGCAATCGCTGCGATGTGCGGTCCATTAAAGCCCTCCTTGAGAGAAAAACATCAAAATAGTGTTATAAATAAGCTATATTTTATTAGTTTTGTGATTTTGTTATCGTTATAATGCAACTATAAACACCAAATTGAAGGGTGGCAAGTGCACACATGAAATTTACAGACGGCCTTTGGCTGGTTCGCGACGGAATCACAATCAATGGTGCAGTTCAGAACTATGCGGTGGAAAAAACTGCAGAAGGTCTGACAGCAATTACGCAGACAACTCCGATTACAGGACGTTCGGCAACACTGAACTCTACACTGCTTACCGTAAAATTCCATTCCCCGCTTCCGGGTGTGGTTGGGATTAAGATTATTCATAATGACGGCGTTATCGACCGTGGTCCTTCCTTTGAATTGACTAAGGGAACAGGCGATCATGTTCAAATCGAAGAAACCGAAGCACAGACCGTGCTGATCAGCGGCGGACTCCGCGTGGTCATCAACAAGGGAACTCACTGGTCGGTAGACTTCTACCGCGGCGACGAGCGCATTACAGGCAGCGGTTACAAATCGATGGCCTATATCACTGATCAGGACGGCAACACGTTCATGCGTGAGGAGCTGGATATCGGCATCGGCGAATTCGTGTATGGTCTGGGCGAACGCTTCACTGCTTTTGTGAAGAACGGCCAGGTGGTTGACCTGTGGAACAAAGACGGCGGTACAAGCTCCGAGCAGGCTTACAAGAACGTTCCGTTCTATGTAACCAGCAAAGGCTACGGCGTATTCGTGAACCAGCCTGAACTGGTTTCGTATGAAATCGCTTCGGAAAAGGTGAAAAAAGCCCAATTCAGCGTAGCTGGAGAGAGCCTGGAATACTTCGTCATTGAAGGACCGACTATTAAAGAAGTTATCACCAAATATACTTCCCTGACCGGCAAGCCTGCGCTTCCTCCGGCATGGACCTTCGGCCTGTGGCTGACGACTTCATTCACTACAGACTACGATGAAGCTACGGTTAACTCCTTCGTAGAAGGAATGGCGGAGCGCGATCTGCCGCTGCATGTGTTCCACTTCGACTGCTTCTGGATGCGCGAATACCAATGGACCGATTTCCAGTGGGATTCCCGTGTATTCCCGGACCCTGTGGGTATGCTGAAGCGCCTGCATGACAAGGGGCTTAAGATCTGCGTCTGGATTAACTCCTATATCGGACAGCGTTCACCGCTGTTTGAAGAAGGCAAGAAGAACGGCTATCTGCTCAAAAAAGCTAACGGCGACGTATACCAAACCGACCTTTGGCAGGCAGGCATGGGCCTGGTGGACTTCACTAACCCGGCGGCTTGTGAATGGTATGCAGGTTACCTGCGCGGCCTGGTAGACATGGGCGTAGACAGCTTCAAGACCGACTTCGGCGAGCGCATTCCAACGGATGTTGTGTACTTCGACGGCTCCGATCCGCACAAAATGCACAACTACTACACACAATTGTATAACAAGGTTGTCTTTGAAGTACTGGAAGAGAAGCTTGGCAAAGGCGAAGCGGCCGTCTTCGCACGTTCGGCAACCGCCGGCGGGCAGCAGTTCCCGGTTCACTGGGGCGGCGACTGCTACGCTGACTATGAATCCATGGCAGAAAGCCTGCGCGGCGGCCTGTCGCTCGGCCTGTCCGGCTTCGGCTTCTGGAGCCATGACATCGGCGGCTTCGAGAATACCGCTCCGGCGCATGTCTTCAAGCGCTGGCTGGCCTTCGGCCTGCTCTCCAGCCACAGCCGTCTGCACGGCAGCACCTCGTACCGTGTGCCTTGGGCTTACGATGACGAAGCCGTGGATGTTACCCGCTTCTTCACCAAGCTTAAATGCAGCCTGATGCCTTACCTGTATGATGTAGCCGGACAGGCGCATGAACAGGGCTGGGCTTCGATGCGGGCGATGGTGATGGAATTCCCTGAAGATCCGACCTGCGAGGTGTTGGACCGCCAGTACATGCTGGGCGATTCCCTGCTCGTGGCTCCGATCTTCCAGGAGAACGGCGAAGTGAAATACTACCTGCCGGCTGGACGCTGGACACACCTCCTGAACGGTGAGACCGTAGTGGGCGGATCATGGCGCAAAGAGAAGCATGACTTCTTCAGCCTGCCGCTGTTCGTACGCCAGAACTCCCTGCTTGCCGTGGGCAGCGAAGACAGCCGTCCGGATTATGATTTTGCCGAAGGCGTGAAGTTTGGCTTGTACTCCCTGGAGGATGGCAAGGCTACAACTGCAACCGTACGCGACATCAATGGCGCTCCTGAGCTGAAGGTGGAAGCTGTACGCAGCGGCAACACCGTAACTGTAACTGCAGAAGGCAGCGGCAAAGCATTCACCCTGGCTGTGAAGGATCTTGGCGCTATCGCTTCCGTAGAAGGTGCGGAGCAGGCAGATGAAACTACAGTGAAGGTAAACGCCGGAGCTAAATCCGTA
Source organism: Paenibacillus sp. IHB B 3415 (assembly GCF_000802655.2). Classification (NCBI taxonomy): domain Bacteria; kingdom Bacillati; phylum Bacillota; class Bacilli; order Caryophanales; family Paenibacillaceae; genus Paenibacillus; species Paenibacillus sp. IHB B 3415. The sequence goes on from NZ_JUEI01000070.1 coordinate 24,923, forward strand.
TCGTTCACCATTACGCTGAAATAAGCTTATACCGCCCTATACTCAAGCTCTCTGATGACAGGGGACATTCGTCCCCGGTGTATCAGAGAGTTTTTTGAGGATTGAACAGCGGTAATCCTGCACGGAGTACAACATTTTCCTCATATTATCGATCCTAATCCGGAATTGTTGTATGCAAGGCAGCATTTCTCCTTCTCTCGGCTGCTTTGCGGGGGAATTCATGTATTTCGTACAACAATTCTCTCAAACAGCCTTTTATTCAGGCATAGAAGTTGTAGAACGTACAACATTATTGCCTTTTTCCATTTATTACAGGTAAGCTATGAACTAATCAATCCAATCTGTCAGCGACGATAGGAGAATAGAATGCTATGAGCAATAAAGTTAATACAGGAGTGTACAGCCAGTCTGAATTCACTTCAGCAACGGCAGTATCCGCAGCCGCAAATCATATTATGAACTCGCCCGAGCCTTTCACCCACACCTACCGGACCTATGTCCGCCTGCGCGAGACCGGCAGCCTGACGCTGAAGTTCTGGCACAGCAATGCCGTGGATTCCACATGGAATCTGGGAGAGGCAGCAGCGGCCAGTGAACCGGGCGGGGAGTGGAGCATTGAAGCGGCATATGTAGCCGATGGCGGAGCCGTGCCGGATGGTACAGTTGTGTCAGGTTCGCAGGTTCCGGTAACCTTCGGTGGCGAAGCCTCGCGGAACGTTGCGCCGGGCGAGCAGTTCTGGAGCGATGAAGCGCTGCTGGAGCTGCCGGAGGGGCATGCTCTGGCCTTCACCTGGACGCTGAAGACGGCAGCTGCCGGGAAGTCGATCCCTTTCAACGTGGAGGGGATGCTGGTCTCCGGCTACGATGCGCCGGGCAATCTGGCCGCTCAGGAGACAGCCGAAGCGTTCAGTGAATCGGACAAGCTGCAGGTACTGCCAAGCTTCCTGGGATACAAGAAGGATGTAACGAAGAAGCTGGTCTTCCTGGGGGATTCGATTACGCAGGGAGTGCGGACCGCCAAGGATGAGTATTCCTATTGGGCGGCAAGAATTGCCGAAGGATTAGGAACGAAGTACGGGCTGTGGAATATCGGCTCCGGCTGGGGCCGGGCCTATGATGTCGCCACCGATGGAGCCTGGCTGCACAAGGCGCAGCAGGGCGATGAGGTGCTGATGGTGCTCGGAGTAAATGATCTGGATATCGGCAACCGCTCAGCAGAAGAACTGCTGAACGACCTGGCGCATATCATCTCCAGGATCAAGGAAGCGAGGCCTGAGACTGCCGTGATTCTCAGCACCGTGCCGCCGTTCAATTTCGAAGGGGAACGGGAAGTGTTCTGGCGCAGCGTGAATGCAAGCATCCTTACGAACCCGCCGGCCGGTGTAGACCGCGTGTTCGACATTGCCGCAGTACTGTCTGTACCTGCTCCGGCAGATCATAGAATCAAGCCGGAGTACATGAGCGACGAGTTTGACCCGCATCCGAACGGCGCCGCCGGCAAGGCAGTGGCAGATGCTTTTCTGGAGTGGTACGGGAAACAATTGTAACGAACTTCTTGAATGCACTAGGCATACTATGTAGTACTTTATCAGAAGGGTAGTGTGCCTGTAGTGAGCATTCAAGCGGGAGTACCAATGCAGCCCAAAGTGCTGTATCAAGCAGATCAAAATTATATTCAGAGTCTGAAGTCTGTTCGGCATCACTTGCACAGTGTATGCAGACAACATGTGAACCAGATTGTCCGGGTGCAGACGATTGACGGCCAGGTCGTTACTGGGAGAATTCTCGGCAGCGATAGAGGATTGTTATACCTGGGGGTACAGAATCATCATGGAGCAGGACGCGCCTTCGGAAGCAGCGATGAAGCCATCCTGACCCTGGTACTGTTCGAATTGCTGGTTATAGTTTTATTGTCTTAACTCAAAAGATAAGAGCCTGCGTAAGCAGGTCCTTATCTTTTTTTATTGTTTAGGAAATTATACAATGCAAAAAAATGTGGATAACTCC
>NZ_JUEI01000071.1:0-42653 GCF_000802655.2 Paenibacillus sp. IHB B 3415
GGGTTCGGGGGTTCGGGGGTTCGGGGGTTCGGGGGTTAACGATAATGCTCCAGAGTTCAGCCGCAGCAAAAAACTGCTCCGGACGATCACGGTTCGCTTGCCGTACTCGTAATCGTCCCGCGCAGCCTTCAGTTATTTGTTGAGATGGGCTACTCTGTGCTTCTGTGCACTCTGCTGCTTCTTGCCGCCATAGAACTCCTGAACAATGTAGAGCGGACGTCCCTTGGACTCATCGTAAATCCGGCCGACATACTCGCCCAGCACGCCCAGCATGATCAGCACAAATCCGTTGAAGGTTAGCGTAATCCCGATCATCGATGCCCAGCCCTTAACGGCCTCGTCCGTAAAGAGCGCCAGGTAGAGCACATACATAAGGTACAGAAAGCCGGATGCGGACAGCAGAGCTCCCAGATAGCCCGCCAGCTTCAGCGGTTTGTAGGAGAAGGAGGTGATACCGTCCAGTGACAGCTTAATCATGCGTTTCAGCGGATATTTGGTTTCGCCCGCCAGACGTTCATCACGCTCATATTCAAGCGCCTTCTGGCGGAAGCCCACCCAGCTTACCAGTCCGCGGACAAAACGGTTTTTCTCCGGCAGGCGTTTCAGCTCATCGCATACCTTGCGGTCAATCAGCCGGAAATCACCGGTATCTACCGGGATAGAGATATCTGTCGAATATCGGAGTATCCGGTAAAAGAGGGCTGCCGTCCATTTTTTGAACAGGGACTCCCCGTTTCGTTTGATACGCTTGGCGTAGACGACCTCGTAGCCTTTTTTCCACTCGGCAATCATATCCAGAATCAGTTCCGGGGGGTCCTGCAGATCCGCATCGATAATAACCACGGCATCTCCAAGCGCATAATCCATCCCTGCTGTAATAGCAATCTGATGGCCGAAATTACGGGACAGGTCAATCAACTTCACACTTTCATCCCAGTAGCTGTACTCCTCGATCATCTGCGCACAGTTGTCCGTACTGCCGTCATTGACGAAGAGCAGCTCATAGGACTCCCCTGTTGCTCCCATTACTTTCTTGATCCGCCGGTACGTCTCCTGAATCACTTCCTCTTCATTAAACATCGGTATAATTATGGAATAGCGCACTTGGGTGCTCATGGGCAGCTCCTCCTCAAATGATGTAGTTACTTAGTTAAGCGTGACCTCGTATAATGTTCCGCCAGTGCCGCCGCCTGATGTTCCCTGCCAGTCTGCGGACGGAACCTCTGTCCCGTTCTCAGTGATCCAAGACGTGATCTCCGAGCTGCCGCCTCCGCGCCCGCCGCCCATACCGCCGCTGCTGACCAGGAAGTATTTCACCTGGCCGCTCTCTACGAGCGCCTTCAAAGTATCTGTGGTATAGGGAACGTCTGATGTGTTAAATCCGTTAAGGATGACCACCGATTCGCCTTCGTCGATAATATAAGCACCTGCCGTTCCATAATCCATAGCTGCGAACAAGTATTTCTCACCGGTGTTGTTTTCTTTAAGATAGGCCAGCAGATTCTCATTAACTCCTGTAGCACTATTTCTGCCGCCCATGCCGCCAGCGCTGCTGCTGTCCGGGCCCGCCGCCGGAGTCATGCTGTTATTGCCGTACGTGATCGGCGTAAAAGCCCAGTAGAGCGGACCGATCAGCAGAACCAGAAGTCCTGTTACAGCAGCGGCATGCAATAAGGATTGCTTATTTGCGCTGGCTTTCAGCAGCCGCAGGATGAGCAGCACTACGGAAGCTGCAACACCTGCTGCCAGGACAACAATGGACCAGCCGCTGCCGATGGTATCGTCATAAGGATGGATGATATATACCTCGAACACCGTTGTTGCGAGTACCGCTGCCGGAAGCAGCCAGGACAGCCAGACCGCACGTTCCTTGTAATAGCTCCAGAGCTGTGACCACCCTGCACCTGCCAGCGCCGCAACCGGCGGAGCCATCATGATCAGATAATACTGGTGGAAGAAGCCGGCGATGCTGAAGAATCCCATGACCGGCACCAGCCAGGCGAGCCAGAACAAGGCCTCCTTATGCTTCCGGGTGAAGTTCTTCCGGCGCAGGCTGGCAAAAATTCCGCTGCAGCCGAACAACACGAACGGCAGCAGCCAGCTGGCTTGGCCGGATAACTCGGACTGGAACAGCCGCAGCGGGCCGGCGGTACCGGTATTAAACATCCCGCCAGCGCCAGCGCCGCCGTTCATCCCGCCTCGTCCGCCTTGGCCGCCGTCCCCGCCGCCCCAATCACCAGACTGACGTCCGCCTCCGCCCGTTCTGCCTCCTCCATCCTGCCCCTGCATTCCGTCAGCCTGACCAGGAGCCATTCCCCGGCCTCCGCCGTCTGCAGCACCGGCTGTTCCGCCACCGCTGCCGCCGCCCTGATCATCACCGCTTATCCCCGGTGGCAAACCTTGTCCTTGCTGATTTCCGCCGAACGATCCGCCGTCTCCATTCACCGCCGGCATTTCACCGCCAAACTCCGGCATCTCCCCGTTCATTGCGGGCATTCCGCCGCCGCCAAAACCGCCGCCGCTTCCGCTGCCGCCCGTACTGCGGTCACCGGTTAAACGGGAAACCCCGTTATAGCCAAAAGCCAGATTAAGTACAGAGTTGGTGCCGCTGCTTCCGATATAAGGACGTTTGTCCGCTGGTATGGAATCAACAATTACCGCCCATGAGAGCGAAACCGCCAGCAGCACTGCGGTGCAGGCGGCCAGAGTCCCGGTTTTCTTCTTCCAGTTGACCTTGGCCGCCAGGATATAGAAGAGATAGAACGCCGGAACAACCATATAGGCCTGCAGCATCTTCTCATTGAAGGCTACACCAATCAGCCCGAATGCAGCCAGTAAGCTGCCCATCCGGCCGGTCCCGATGCCCCTGAACAGAAACCATGCCGCCAGCAGCAAAGTAAACACCAGCAGCGCATCAATATTGTTCGTGCGGCTCACTGCAGCTGCTACCGGTGTAGCCGCCATAGCCAGGGCAGCAAGCCGAGCAGCCGCTCTCCCGAAGGTAGGCTTCACCAGCAGATAGACGATTAAGACCGAACCTACACCGCCCAGTGCCTGCGGCAGAATGACACTCCAGCCATGCAGGCCAAAGATCAGCGCACTTATGGTCTGCAGCCAGAACGTTACCGGCGGCTTATCGACAGTTACGGATCCGGCAGAGTCAAGTGAGGCGAAGAAGAAGTTATGGAAACTCTGCAGCATACTCCCTACTGCCGTAGTGTAGTACGTATTGACATATTGATCATTCCAGATTCCATAACCGTACAGAACTGCCGCCAGCAGCAGAATACCCAGCAAGACGACGTCAGAACCCAGCCTTTTTAACCATTTCATAGTTTCACCCGCTCCAATCCGTTCTTCTTGACATCCGGTAAGACGCCTTGTTGACCGGTCTTGTCTTTGTATAGGTGTATTATTGCATCCTTACCTTAACTCATAATGAATACAGGCTGAATGTTTGCTGAAACGGTTTTGTATAAAAGGGAACGGCAAACACCCCCCGCTTAGCCGTCCATGCTGCCGGAGCAGCACCGTAGAGAACGGATGCGGGGGGTATACATAAAGCACACAGAGCAATATTCCTTAAGCTAATCTTACCTACGGCTTGCGGGCCAGCGCCGTCACCTTACCGACGGTGTTCCAGTTGCGTGCGGTGAGGTTCGTGCCCAGCAGCTTGTCGAACTGCACTTTGAACAGCGGCGATTCGCTTACACTCACCTTGTAGAAGGTGTACATTTCTTTGCCGATAACCCGTACCTGATCCGCTCCATCCTCGTAAGTACGAACCTTCTCGAGGGCTTCCGCTGAAGGCTCGGCAGCCAGAAATGAAACATACAGACGTTTGAATTCCTCCGGCTCTGTCAGCGGGAACGGATTACCGGTAATGACCGCTTCCAGCTCGTCCAGGGAACGGATGATCACAGGGACCTCTAAGCCGAAGGTCTCCCGGATACGCTGGCTAATCACCCCGGCGAGAATTGCACCGGAAGCCTCTTCACTCTCAAATACCACGTTGCCGCTCTGGATATACGTCCGTACATTCGCATACTGAAGCTCCCCGAACATTGCCTTAAGCTCCTGCATTTTGATCAACTTGTTGCCGCCGACATTAATTCCGCGCAGCAGTGCGATGTATGTATTCATAAGCGTACCTGCTTTCTCTATGAATGGTCATGGGGCGGGAGGCAGTGATCTCAAGCGCTTGCGGATTTCGCGGACCAGCTGCTCCTTCTCTGATACCGGAAGCCACTCCACCAGCCGTGCAGCCGCTACCGGCAGTATCCAAGCTTCAATGTCCGCCCGGGACACCCCTGAGAGTCTCATATATTCACGGGTATATTGACTCGTCATCCGCTTTCTGGCGAAGCCTAAGAACACTTTGGTGAACAGGGAGGCATGTTTGGGCATGGCACCTATACTGAACATGACTACGGACCGTGCAGCATCTGCTGCGGGATCTCCCGAAACGGCAGTCATCCAGTCAATAACCCACAGCTGCCCGTCCATCAGCACATTGTCCGGATGGAAATCACCATGACATAGCTTATTCCCGCCTGGAAGCAGCTCCAGCTGAGATAGAATAGGTGCCTTCTCTTCCATATTAAGCATGGGGGCAGCAATAACATTCTGCTTCAGCCGTTTTTTCTGTTCTCCGGCTTCACCCGGGCCTGCAAGCTGATGGAGGCTGTATTGCAGAGCCGCCATCTGCTTGGCGTAGCTGGCAATTAGCCACGGCTTCGCACCCATCAGCCTCAGCAGCGAGGAGCCATGGATCTGCTGAAACACAATGCCCTTTCTGCCCTCCTCCGCGGCAAGCTCAACCGGCCGCGGGGTACGCACTCCCTGTTCATAGGCATAGGTACTGATGTGGTATTCCCAGTCCACATGATGCTCCGGCACCTCATTCAGATAGAGCTTAAGAATCGTTCCTTCGCCATACTCCATAACTTCCGCAGTCCGGCCTTTACCGATTACTTTCCCCAACATACTGCGCTTCCTTTCCTCTAATCCAGAATGATACGGGTATAATGCTCAACTACAGGGAATGGGCTGTAATAATGATGCAGCAGCGCTTTCCACTTCTGATACTGGGCGGATTCTCTGAACCCCACCGTATGATCCTCCAGGCTGCGCCATCTGACAATCAGCAGATATTTATGGTCGTCCTCCATACAGTGCTGCAGCTCATGTCCCAAATAACCGTCAATCGAGGCAATCAGCGGGGATGCCTCCCTGAAGCTCTGCTCAAACTGCCGGGTCAATCCCGGCTTTACCTGCAGCATTGCCGCTTCTGTAATCATGCTCTCATCTCCCTCTTAAAGTGAATCGCGGAAAAACTCATGATAGAAATTAATAATGACCAGCAGCACGGCCAGCGACTCGTTGACACTGCCTACCTCCAAAGAATGGTTGGCATCATCAATCCTGTACACCCGCACCTGCTTCAGGCCGCTGAGCTCGGCAGAATGCTGCTCAGTGAACAGCGGATCACTCCCGCCGTAAATAACGCTGCCCCGGCTCTGCTTAACGTACGGGATACTTTCAGCAACAGGGGTGAGGAACAGATGGGAAACCTTCTCTCCTATTCCTGTCTCTGAAGCTACCTTTCCGGCGATCACTGTCCCCATGCTTTTGCTGATGAATAGCAGCTGTTCATACTCCGGAAGCGAAGCAAGCGCCACCTTGCATTCCTCTGCAACAATATCGATTTCTTCACGTTTGAAGGCCGCCCGTGCACTTTGGTATCCATATTCCAGCAGCAGCAGGTCACAGCCGTATTCCCGGGCCAGCTTGCCCGCATACTCCAGCAACGGACGCTCGGCGGAATAATTCTGTCCCGGAAACACCACGGCCAGCGACTTGGAGCCTTGTGCCACATACTTATGTCTGACTTCCCTGCCCCAATGTGAGGACATTATGATGCTGGATACACTCATCTATTCTCACGCCTTTCGTCTTCCTCTTCTACAACATGATTCTCTGCCTCTCATTATAGCCAATTTCCGTGCAGGTTGAAAATAAATAGCCCCGCAACGCGGGGCTGTGGAGGGATGGCATAGTTCATATGGATTTGCTGCTCTTTCTGCGGGAGAGGATCTCTGCTGTAATCCACAGCATAACGGGAATAACCACCTGGAACGGGAGGGCATACACTTTGTAGATGTGATAAGCAAAATACTCCATTTCCATAATATCCTTATAGATGAAATCGGATAGATACACCATGATGAGCCCCATCTGGAGCACAACGGACCGGTAGCTCTTCAGCTTGAATACTTTGCTTACTCCATTACAGGTTACATACAGGCACAGGCTGACCTTTATGAACAACGCTGTTACAAATATAATAGCCGACGATCCCTCGATCCGGGTCAGGAAATCCCCAACGTTAATTCTGCTGACAGCCACATACGAAGGGAAATACAGACTGGATAGAATATCGGGGCCCAGTACCAATAAATTGCGCAATGTAACAAAAATAATAATCGTTCCTGCGATCAGTGTACCGCTGAGCAGCACCCTTCTGGCTGAGCCTTTGGCCGGAAGCACATTGAAGGCCCCCAGAAAGACTACAATCTCGGCAAAGGGAAAGGTGAATGAGCCGGCTGTATCCCTGAGGACAGGGCCCCATCCGCTATCCAGCAACGGCTTGAGGTGATGATATTCATACTTAGGAACAGAGAGCAGCTCTATAAACACAATCACCATGAGCGAAAACAGCAGCAGGAACTTGGAGCTTCTGCCCAGCACCTCCATCCCGGCAATCACCACCCAGACACAGAGCAATCCGATCACCAGCATCGGGGCAATCATCGGTGTAGCAGTAAGGGCAACTGTTTTGCTGAACTCCCCGAAATTGCGCAGCACCAGCGCTCCCAAATGCAGCGCGTACCATATGTACAGGCAGGAGAGCATACGCCCGAGAACTGCTCCGAACACAGCGATCAGCATGTCGTACAGATCCTTACCCGGAAAAAGCACATGGAGTCTCGAGTAGACCAGCATGAGCGGAACGGCTAGCAGGATAGCCAAAAGCAGGGCAATCCAGCTGCTGTTGCCGGACTCCCCCGAGGCTCCCATGAACAGTGAGCTCCCGCTGATAAATAATATAGCAATGCTGATCGACTGCCCCGCTGGTATAATCTCTTTGCTCATGCTTACCTCCTCCTTCAGGAGTATGCTCTAGTACAGCCTCTTAATCAGATTTTCAATCAGCGGGGACGGACTTGGAATCTTCCAGTGCATCGACAAGGCAAAGGCTAGGGAGAAGGAGATCAGGTACAGCACAGAGCATACATAGAAGTCCCGCTTCATTCCCCGCTTCAGCAGTCCATAGGGATCGAGGATGGCCACAAACACATAGATAATCACAATGTAAACGACCATGACTAATCCCCCAGCCTAATCGCGCGCGTTGTTTTGGCACTGCTCTGAATCTCGACTTTGGAGCTGACCGTCACATCCAGATCAGCGAATGCTTCGGGCCAGTGATCCTTGACCTTAGCCCAAATCTTGGGCTGGTTCTCATGAATATTCTCGCCAAAGGCAAAAATATCGGCATCGTACTCCTGCTGGACTTTATGGATTAAGGCAAGAATATCTGCCTCCATACGCTCACTAGCCCTTTTCTCAATATCCTGCATGGTTTCCCCTTCCATGAAGCCTTCTGCTGTCATGACTTCATCCAGTCCGGTTGTAGTCAGAATCTGGATTTGCATCTGCAGCCTGCCGTCAACCATTCTGGGCTTCAGCTTGGTCTGACTGGAGATGATCTCCAGGGAATACGATGGGGTTCCGTGTTTATCCTCCACATCCAACACTCCTCCTTTTATTAGATTTTTGACAAATAACATACTCTTCGTCTCATCTCCGTCCAGCTTACCGACCATTCTGTCCATTACGAATACAGCGGTACCCTCCACTTTTTCATTCTTCTGGCCGTTTTTCATATGGATATTAATCATCGGCGCTACCGCATTATTACCTGATGTTTCAAGCTTGTCGATGAAATCCCATATTTCCACAGTCGGCGCACTGCTGATATGCATCTCATCCCGCATCATTTGGGCTAGTTCAAACGACAAGATCATTTCCGTCGTACTGTTCAGATTAAGAACCTCACGGGCCGTCTTCTCTCCCGAGACGAAGATATATACATCCGATCTTGTCTCCGTATCTCTGCTATACCAGTCAATTGCTTTAATGAGGCCCTCCCTGGCCACCTCCTCGCTGAAAATAATGACCTTGGCATGACTCCAGAACAGCTTCTTGCCGGTTATGGAGATGATATTGCGGACAATCTCAAACATGGTATCCCCGCTTAGACTAACCATCTTAAACCCTGCCTGCGTTTTGTCCAGGCCCCCGTTGGTATCGACCATCTCCACAGTAAGCAGCAGCTTGCCGTCCGCCTTGTTCTTGTCGATAGCTACGCCGGCTACAATGGACATATCATCCACCTCGGTATAATTCCAGCACCCGGATATGCTGAACAGCAGTACTACTGAGAACAGGCAGGACAGGACTCTGCGCAAGGCTCTCATGACCGCTTCCCCCGCTTATTAGAGGGCTTCCGCTTCATATTCCGCGCTCCGATCATCGCAGGGCGCAGATACATATCCCACCAGGGTGCACGGATGGCGGTATCCTTAATATCCTGAGGCCGGATCGAGCCCACTCCGAGCATATAGGGGACCCCGAAGGAGCGCAGGCTCATCAGATGAATCACCAGACCCAGCAGCCCGAAGAAATATCCGTATATCCCCAGGAAAAAGGTCATGAACAGCAGCCCCAGCCTGACTATAATCAAGGGGCCTGTCAGCCTTGGATTCAGCAGTGTCGTTATTCCCGTTAGCCCTACCACAATCACCATGGGCGCACTGACAATCCGCGCATCTACCGCAGCCTGGCCCAGCACCAGCGCCCCTACAATACTGACAGCCTGGCCAATTGAGGTCGGGATCCGCGCCCCCGCTTCGCGCAGCACCTCGAAGATTGTCAGCATGAGCAGCGCCTCAAAGACTGTAGGAAAGGGGACAGACAGCCTTGCGGTAGCGATACTCAGCAGCAGTAATGTAGGCACCATTTCCTGCGCGTAGGTTACAAGTGCGACGTACCCGGCTGGAATACTAATTGACATGAAAGCTCCCAGCACTCTGAGCAGACGGTTAAAGGATGCAAAATAATAGTTGATATAGTAATCCTCACTGGCCTGGAAGTTCTCTACGAAAACATACGGCAGCGTCAAGGCAAACGGGGTACCTTCAATGAGCACAGCGATTCTGCCCTCCATGATTTTGCTTACCAGAGCATCCGGCCGTTCGGTATTGCCGATCGTCTCGAATGGGGAATAGGGTTCATCGCGGATAAGCTCAGCCAAGTAACCCGTATCCAGGATGGAATCAATCTCTACCCGCTCCAGCCTGCTGTAGAGCTCTTTAAGAATATCGGGTGAAGCCAGGCTCTCCATGTAGCAGATGCAGGTCTGTGTCTTCGTACGCGTCCCGATGTCGGTGAACACAAATTTTAGATCGGAATTCTGCACCCTGCGCCGGATAAGGGTGAGATTGACGAGCAGGGATTCGGTGAACCCCTCTCTGGGGCCCCGGACGGCTTTTTCCGTGGTAGGCTCTTCTATGGCCCTGGTCTCCCAGCCTTGGGCATTGATATTTAGCGCTCCGGCGTAGCCGTCGAGCAGGAATACTGTTTTGCCGCTGACTACAGCACCAACCAATTCCTCCAGTTTCGTGGACACCATAATGTCACTGATATTGATAACTTCCATACGGATTTTTTCCATCAGCTCTGCGGGATTGCCGCTCTCTTGCTCTGTGAATCCATAGGCCATGAACGGCTTGGTAATCCCATTCTGTATAAGATCACGGTCAATCATTCCATCCACGTAGATCAAGCCGCAGCGGATGGGCATGCTATGCTTATTCTCAATCACACGAATTCTCAAGGTCCCATCATTACTGAAAATCTTCCGGAACAGAGCCAGCGTATCATCCAGCGAAGGACTTAGCGGCTGGGAAGATGATATTTTGCCGTCAGCTTCACTGTCTATTGCAGCATCCTCGCTCTTCACAGCAGTCACTCCTGTCACATTTCTATTGCTCTGATTATCCCCCGTCTCTCTAACTCCTATTCGCCATAATTATGCTGTAGAGGAAGAACTCAGGCTTAGGCGCCGAACAGCAAATAGCCCCTGTCTGTACAGACAGGGGCTGGGCCGGGCGGGACCGGGAGAACTATTTTCAGGCTATCGCGGTTACTCCTTCCCGGCAGATGCTCTATGTGGCGCTTTATGTTATGGTTGTCCTAAGTACATACAGCGATAGTTCTGTTATAGACAAAGGAGCCTGTACATGACGCCATTCACCCAAAGAGTGATCACCATTATTCAGTCCATCCCGGAAGGAGCTGTCATGACCTATGGCGGAATTGCCCGCGCGGCCGGAAGTCCCCGGGCAGCCAGGCAGGTGGTGCGTATTCTGCACTCTATGAGCAGGAAGTATAAGCTGCCGTGGCACAGGGTCATTAATTCCAAAGGAATGATCTCGCTCACCGAAGACGAATCCGGCTCACTGCAGCAGCTGTACCTGCTGGGTGAAGGGATTATTTTTGACGAGCGGGGTGTGGTTGATCTTGAACGTTATCAGTACGATCCGGGACCCGTGCTGGAACTGGAGACGGAGCAAGATTTCAACCCCGAACCTGAAGATCATCTTCTGCCGCCCTTCGAATAAGCCTTGCCGCTCCCGCTGGCAAGTCCGTTCAGCAGACAATAGAGCGTGGCATAAATCACCAGCAGCACAAAGGCTACGAATAAGCTGAAGAATACAGACTGCCGGTTCAGACTGTCCTTAACCAGCTGGTACAGCTGGTGTCGGTCTGTCAGCACATCCCAGCTGTTCAGGCGGTAGACTCTGCCCAGCAGAACGCCATAACCGCCCATTACGCAGGCAAACAGCACGAAGATCCAGGATAGCACCCCATTGGTCTTGCGGTAGATCACATGCTGGAACTGGTACAGGGAGAAGAATCCGGTCAGCCAGCCACTCCAGGTGAACAAGAGCAGGGTGGTCAAATCGTACCAGTACCGGTTCTGGATCGTCCCGCCTACGATGTATTTGCTTTTGCGGATGGTTAAATGCACGAGGTCAGTCATAATATAGGGCGCATTCGGGAAAAAGAGCAGCCAGGCTATGCCAAGCGGCAGAATCAGCAGCCCCCCGATCTTCCGCTTATCCAGCTCATGCGCGGCCATGGAGAAGAAGAACGGCACCCAGGCCAGAAACAGATTCCAGAGCAGAAAGGCATAGAACGTATCAGTCCGCAGCGAAACTACACGATATACGGCAAGTGTTGCCGCCGTCATTCCAGCCAGTAGTATAAATACCTTCGAATAATTCAGTTCCTTCATGAGGGAGTACTCTCCTTACCTTGTTATATAGTTCAGCTATATACACTCTGCAATTACCTTTTCACTCTTTCTAATTGTACAAATATGGAACCGCTTAGTCCAACATTGTATGCGGCAGCTATAAAAACAGCCCGGACGCGTGAATGTCCGGGCTGGAGCTGTTGCTATTGTTGCTATTAATGTTAAGTCCGGATCAGCAGGACCGGATTCCGGTCTCTATACCCCGCCGCTCAGCTTCCTGGCGACAGCCGGGGTGCGCCCTTTGAAGACTGCGCTGCGCGATGAGGCCTCATCAAGCCCTGAGAATGCGCTGCATTCTCTGAAGGCAGCATGCTTGCAGCCCAGGCACCGACTGTAATCAATGCTTCCCAGCGCTTCATTGATCGCTTCCCCTGTATGATCATAGAACTGGGCAGCCCCGATTCTGTCATACAGACCTGTCTTCTTCAGCAGATCCAGCGGCTGGCTCTGGATACCGGAGATCATCAGTCTTCCGCCATCCGCGTGCAGCTGCTTCACCAGGCCAGCCAGATTGGCTTCACCGGTGGTGTCCATTAGCGGCACCTTCCCCATGCGCAGCAGAATGACCTTCGGCTGATCCGGCCCCAGTCCCGGCATGGTACTGTCGAAACGGTAGGCGGCCCCGAAGAACAGCGGTCCTTCGACATTATAGATTCCGATCTGCGGACAATCGTGGCTGTCCGTCACCATATGTGCCTCAACCTTCACGGAGGAAGGGTCAGGCAGCACTTTGGAGACCATGTGCACTTCTCCCATACGCTTCACGAAGAGTATCACCGCGAGCACCAGCCCCACCTCTACCGCCAGCGTCAGATCCGCAAACACAGTCAGCAGGAAAGTAATGAACAGCACCAGTGAATCCCCCGTCTTCAGCTTAAGCAGGTGAAGGAATTCCTTGCGTTCACTCATGTTCCAGGCCACGACCATCAGGATCGGGGCCATCGCGGCCAGCGGAATGCTGGAAGCATAGGGAGCGAATAACAGCAGAATCAGAAACACAACAACGCCGTGAATGATACCGGAGAGCGGCGAAGCCGCACCGCTGCGGATATTGGTTGCCGTTCTGGCGATCGCCCCGGTCGCTGGTATTCCACCGAACAACGGCGCAGCAATGTTGGCGATCCCCTGGCCGACCAGCTCGCGGTTGCTGTCATGGCGGCTGCCTGACATGCCATCGGCGACTACTGCGGACAGCAGCGACTCAATGGCGCCCAGCATCGCAATGATGAAGGCCGGCCGGATAAGCAGCCTGATCTTCTCCCAGGTAATGACCGGGAAATGAAAGCTTGGCAGTGTATTCGGGATATCCCCGTAAGCTGAACCGATTGTAGTCACCTTGCCGGTGAAGAATAGAGCAGCAATAATCGTAGCGCACAATAGCCCGATCAGAGAACCCGGCACCTTCGGCGCGAAGCGCATCCCCAGCACTACGACAGCCAGACAAATCGCAGCTGTCAGGATACTGTACAGATTGATTGTCGAGATATGCGCGCCGATCTCTTTCATATTGTCCAGAAAGCTCTCATGGCGTTCCATATCCCTAAGCCCCAGAAAGTTGGCAATCTGCCCGCTGAAAATAATAACGGCAATTCCTGCCGTGAACCCGATTGTCACCGGCTTCGGAATGAACTTGATCAGCACCCCCAGCCGCAGGACACCCATCACCACGAGAATGACCCCGGCCATCATTCCGGCAATCAGCAGATTCTCGTATCCATACTGCATGGCAATCGCGAATAAAATAGGAATAAACGCACCCGTAGGCCCGCCAATCTGAAACTTTGTACCGCCGAATAAGGAAATGAGAATACCGGCTACTATGGTCGTATAAATTCCGTACTCCGGTTTGACACCGGAGGCAATAGCAAATGCCATCCCCAAGGGGATGGCAATCACGCCGACGATCGTCCCTGAAATGATATCCTTACGCAGAGAAGCAATATTGTAGCCTTTAAAACGGCCCCACCCTGTCATCATTTAACCTTCTTTTCTTTGAATATCTGATTATTTGAATATAAGACTCACATTACTCCTGCCTGCCGTTCTTGTCAACGGGGTAATCCGCCCCCCGGGAAGCCGGGGTCATTCGCTGCGGATGCCTTCGAGCAGGGAGATGGTGTTCACAAGATGATTGTCGAATATTTGTTTGGCTACAGCCAGAAGGTCTTTGATGAGAGGATCACGGAGGGCATAAATTACGGTGGTTCCTTCCTTGACACTGGCCACTACGTTCTTGGCACGGAGTACGGCCAGCTGCTGGGACACGGCAGAGCCTTCCGAGCCGAGGATCGCCTGCAGCTCATTCACATTCTTCTCGCCTTCACTGAGCAGCTCCAGAATGCGGATCCGCATCGGATGAGCCAGCGCCTTGAAGAATTCCGTCTTAAATTGTTGAATATCGCTGTTCATGGGACTTCTGCTCCTCTTGCTATACTTTCTAATGTATATTATCTTAGCTCATTTAGCCGAAGGTGGCTACGCCGGAGCAGGAAATAGTTAGTCCGGCATACGCCCCGCAAGCTCAAGGATTGACAGGGTACAGCATGATCTCCCCGGTCCTGATCTCCACGAATCCGCCCAGCGCCATCGGTTCACCCAGGCACTCGAACATGATTAAATCGCGGCCAAGCCGCAGATACCCGGTTCCGTCTTCCTCTATGTTCTCCAGTATACCCGTCAATATGACAACATTCCCGTCCATACGTATCTCACAACGGCCTCCGTGCGCTGGCACAATATCCACCCAGCGCATGAACAGCGGGGGCAGCTCAAATTCAGCCTCACAGGTCTCCCCGGCAGCCACAGCGGCACCGCACCAGGTTCCTCTGCCCTCGCCGAATTCAGACGCGAAGAGTACCTCATTCTTCTTCAGGCTTGTCCCAAGTATGTTTATGTTCATCCTCATTAGCTCCATCTTCATATGTTATACCGCTCATTATACATGACATGGGCCAGCAGACATATCAGGTGTAATTCTGCGTCGCCTTGTTCAGATACGTGCTGGGATGCAGCCAGGGATGCTTGAAGAATTCGTGCTTGTCGCTGATTTTACGGGATACCCCAAGATCATAATCAATCATCCGTTTCACCTTGTCTGCGAACGGCTCACTCTTAACCAGCATTCCCATTTCGAAATCGTGGCAGGCACTTCGTTCGTTGATATTATACGAGCCGTGGAATACAGCCCGCGCTCTGTGGTCATAAGTGATTTTCCAGTGGGAGAAGCGTTCTGTAAAGCTGTAGTCATAGAAGGACACCCCATTGCAGAAAGGAATGTACATATTGCTGCGCACCGCTGCCTTGTTCGTAGGATGATCATTGACCTCAAGCGGATTGCATATCGAGATATGGCAGGAACACTCCAGTCCAACTTCACCGAGCCGGTCCCAGAAGGCCTGGTCGATCAGATAAGGATTCACAATAATAGTCTCTTCGGCGGCATACGTAAGCAAATCCAGATAATACTGCTGAATCAGATTCACCGGATTTCCGGGAAAACTTAGAAAGAGCGTACATTCTTCCCCGCCGAATTCATAGTTTCCCGCAGGGTGGTAGAACGGGTCTTCCACCTCAAAGTGGTCTCCTCCAAGCAGAAGCCATCTGGCGTGAAAAGCCTCATTCAGCGGCCGGGCAGCCTCCCCTTGAATCCGGAAGCAGCCGTCATGCCACTCCTCTTCCCTGGAGGGAATCCCAAGCGGGCGTCCGTCAATCTGTTCAGTTGCCGATTCCCGGATAGGCGTCGTAAAAGTATACTGGTCACCGATATTGAGACTGCCTATAACGGATGTTATTCCGTCAATGACCATAAATTTACGGTGGTCGATCACATTCAGCCCGGTGATTTTCACATCCTCCTGTACCTTGTCCTGCAGAAAGAGGATACTTTCAGGGACGCCCTGAGACTTCAGTTCCTCACGCTTCACTGCCCATTCCGCAGCAGGGTAGCAGGAATGAAATGTATCCTTCAGCCGGGCTCCTGCCTGCTCAAGGACTTCTGCAATCTCGGAGAATCTTCCTACTTCAAGATTACTTCCGTATCCCAAGGCGGTGACGGTGTAATTCACCAGCATCCGGACTTCTACTCCCCGCTGAAGCGCATGAAGCAGCTCCGAAGCGATCAGATTTCCCGAATGGTCATTGAAGAACAGCATCACGGACAGATGGATATAACGCTGTGCATTACGGATCTCTTCCAGCAGCATCTCCAGGCACTGCGGCCCGTTCACATAAGGATCTACCCGGTTATGCCGGGTAGTCTGCGGCGCCAGTGCTCTAAGCTTGCCGGAATCCAGACCGGACACGGCCGATGCGAGCCGTTCAAGCAGCTCCGGACTGAATCCGGGATACTCCTCCAGCTGCCGGACATCGGTGATCACACCTCCATGCTGCGCCTGCCGGTATGCACGGACAGCAGCGCTGTCCAGAATAGGCTCAATAATAGAATCGGCGGCGTCCGTATTCTTAGCGATAGTTCTTAACGAGCCGCCGGATATCCGGTAATTCACGTAATCCGCGAGATCCTGCCGAAGCCGTTCATCCCACTGCACTGCAGGTAATTGCGGCAGTTGCTTGTTCCTATGTATATTTCCCATTCGATCCCCTCATCCCTTTCATCCCCCACTCTCTTCAGGTCCCGCCTGCGCGTTACAGCTCGTGTAAGGGTAAGCTTAGATACCCGGCACGCCTGTTTTATAAACGTTCCGCTTCTTAGCAGTATTTTCTTCCGCCTCCCGCTGCGGGATGCAAAATGGGGAAACCCCCCCCTGGGGGTGTGTATATTAGCTAGCTTAATAGGAGAGCTACAGAACTATAGCCCGGAGGGCTGAAAAAGCTTCAGCGCGGCAATCCGCTCTACCGCTTCCGCAAGCCGGGCCTCCTCACTGACCAGCCCCACCCGCACATATCCTTCACCATAGGCGCCAAACCCGATGCCTGGCGCTACCACCACATGAGCTTCGTCTAGCAGCAGGTCAGCAAAGCTCTGCGAGGTATAGCCTGCAGGAACCGGCAGCCAGGCGAAGAAGGAGCCGCGGGGGGGCTTCCACCTCCCAGCCGATGCTGCGCAGACCCTGAATCAGGACATTACGCCGCGCTTCATAGCGGGCCACATTCGCCTGTACCAAGGCCTGCGGGCCAAGCAGCGCCGTTCTGGCTGCCTCCTGCACCGCGCCGAACAGGCTGACATACATATGATCCTGCAGCAGATTAAGGCTCTCAATCACGCTGGCATTACCTACGGCGAACGCTACGCGCCAGCCGGCCATGTTGTAGGTTTTGGACAGGGTGTATATCTCGATGCCATTCTCCTTCGCGCCCGGGGTCTGCAGATAGCTCCGCGGCTTCTGCCCTTCATAACCAATGGCGGCATAGGCAAAATCATGCACCACACAAATGTTGTGACCGGATGCGAACTGCACCGTTTCCCTGAAGAAATCCGCGGTCGCCACAGCTCCCGTGGGATTATTCGGATAGTTCAGGAACATCAGCTTCGCCTTCGCTGCGGTCTCCGGGCTGATGCTGCCATAGTCGGGTAAAAACCCGCGTTCCGCCGTCAGCGGCATCATCTCCATAACAGCCCGCGCCAGCTCAATCCCCGACCAATAGTCCGGATAACCGGGATCAGGCACCAGCGCCGTATCCCCCGGATTGAGCAGACACTGCACCACCTCAACCAGACCGGTTTTGCCGCCGAACAGAATGGCGACCTCGCGTTCCGGTTCAAGCCCGACTCCATATTCCCGCTGGTAGAACTCGGCCACGGCTTCCTTGAGGTAGGCATGGCCGCGAAACGGCGGATATTTATGATTCAGAGGGTTCACTGCAGCAAGCTGGAGGGACTCCACGATATGGGCCGGTGTAGGCATGTCCGGATTGCCTTGCCCCAGATTGATTACGTCGTGCCCTTCGTCAGCAACGGCTCCGGCTCTGGCGACAAGCGCGGCGAAGAACTGCCTGGGCAGAGATTTCAGCATTTGTGAAGGTTCAAAACGATTCACGGGCATGCTCCCCTCTTCAAGCCGGAATTATTTGCTCAATTCTTCAGCGTTATACAGCTTAACATCCAGCGGTGCAGTCAGGAATTCTTTTGCTTTGGCGGCGAAGCCGGTGAAGTGCGGGCTTGTATTATGGGCGGCTACAGCCGCCTGGTCACGCCAGATCTCGACCATAATGTAGGTATTTCCGCCAGCTGTATGCTTATACAATTCATATGAGATGTTGCCTTCTTCTTCGTGGGTTGCGGCAACCAGGGTCTTCGCGACTTCAAGGAACTCCTGCTCACGTGCGGGATTTACCTGAAGCAATGCGTGGGTAATAATCATTTAGTATTCCTCCTAAAATAATATGCAGCAGAGGCTTCCCGAGCAGTGATGTACACAACCGGCTCAGGCAGCCTTTGCTGAAGTTTGATTTTCCTTGAATATTAACTCAGCTGTCCAGCATTATCCAATATTTATTTCCACTGGGCAACGGTGTTAACCGGCAGACGGACGGATGCATAGCCTTCTTCAACCGCTTTGCCGATCGATATCAGCATGACCGGAATATAACGTTCTTTGTCCATATCAAACAATTCAGCAATCTGATCCTTCTCGAATCCGCCGATCGCGTTCGTGTCATAGCCATGGGCACGGGCTGCCAGCATCAATTGCATCGAGACCAGACCGGCATCAATCATTACCGTTTCTCTGTTCACGTCCGCAGGCAGCTTCGCGAAGTGGGCACCCAGGGCAGCCAGCTGTCTTTCTTTTACCTCAGCAGGCATCAGTCCGCGTTCTACCGCAGTCCCGTAGATTTCTTCAGCATAATCGAAGTTGTTCAGATCACCGAATACGGCAATCATTGCTGCGGAGGTTTCTACCTGAAGCTGATTGAATTTGGCAATGGTGGCCAGCTTGGCTTTGGCTTCCGGGCTTTCGATGATAAGGAAACGCCAAGGCTGCATATTAACGGAGGAAGGGGCCAGAGTCGCTTCAGTAAGGATCTCTGTCATTTCCTCTTTGCTGATTTTGAAGGAGGTATCGTATTTGCGGATTGAGCGGCGTCCTGTAATAATGCTTGTGAAATCATTGTTTCTGGTTGTGTTCATGAATAATAAGCTCCTTTATGGTTTGATTATAGGTGACGGCTACAGTAAATTAATATTATATTGCAGCCGGGTAAGCATCTCTGCGAGTACGGTGCGTTCCTGTTCATTGAACCCGGTAAGCAGGTCGCTGATGAAGCGGGTCTTCTCTTCCCGGTAGGAATTAATATGTTCCCGGCCGTGATCGGTCAGGGAGACGAGGGTGACCCTGTTATCGGCAGGATTATTCCGGCGGGCAATCATTCCGCTGTCTTCAAGTCCTCTCAAGTGGCGGGTGACCGCTGCGGCATCGATATCGAGTGTCTTTTGCAGCGAAATCTGGCTGATCTCGGAGACTCGAAACAATTCCTGGAGAAGGCGGAACCGGGTGGGTGTAATGCCCGCACAGCGCTCGAATTTCGGGCTGATTCCCTTATGCAGCGCCTGCAGCAGCTCAAAGATCGTATCTTCATCGGGCAGATGTTCTGTCAAAATTAACCCCCTCACGCAAATATATTGTGCAAAATCTTTTTGACAAAACTTACTTTACACCGAAATCATTGACCCGTCAACTAATTAAAAAACAGAGGAGACCGCCTTATGAAAATAGCCCTGATTCAGCTCGATATAGCATTCGGCAATCCGGAGGTGAATTATGCTGCGGCAGAACGCAAAATTCGCGAAGCCGCCGCCGGCAACCCGGACTGCATAATCCTTCCCGAATTATGGACGACCGGCTACGATCTGACCCGGCTGGACGAGATCGCAGATCACGGGGGCCGCACTGCGGGGACCCTGATTTCCGGTCTGGCCCGGGAATACGGGATTAATATCGTCGCCGGCTCCGTCGCCGTGAGGCAGGATACCGGAGTTACCAATAGTATGTTCGTCTTCGACCGTACCGGAGCACCCGCCGGGCAGTACAGCAAGCTGCATCTGTTCAAGCTGATGGATGAGCATCTCTACCTCCAGCCCGGCTCAGCCAAAGGACTGTTCAAGCTGGACGGCACTTTATGTGCCGGATTAATCTGCTATGACATCCGTTTTCCGGAATGGGTCCGGGTTCATATGGCAGAGGGCGCAGAAGTGCTGTTCGTCAGTGCAGAATGGCCGCTGCCCCGCTTATCCCACTGGCGGGCGCTGCTGATCAGCCGGGCGATTGAGAACCAGTGCTACGTGGTGGCCTGCAACCGCTCCGGTTCTGATCCGGCCAACATCTTTGGCGGCCATTCCATGATTATTGACCCTTGGGGAGAGATTGTGAGCGAGGCTTCCGGCAGCGAAGAGATTCTCAGCGGCGAGATCGACCTCGCCAGGGTGCGGGAAGTGCGCGGGCAGATCCCGGTCTTCTCCGACCGGCGTCCGGAGCTGTATCTGTAGGGGCGAATAAGACGCCCTCTCCAGGGATTCAGGGGCACTTCTGCCCCTCATTTCCGCCAAGTGACCGCTTCCATCGAATTCAGGGGCACTTCTGCTCCTCATTTCCGCCAAATGCCCGCTTCCATCGAATTCAAGGACACTTGTGCCCCTCATTTCCTCCAAATGTCCTCCCACTAACCAACTTAAAGGGATTTTTCCCTCTATCTACCTCCAAATACCCTCCCACCACCAACTTAAAGGGATTTTTCCCTCTATCTACCTCCAAATGCCCTCCCACCACCAACTTAAAGGGATTTTTCCCTCTATCTCCCCAAGCAGTAAAAAGCGCAGGCGAATTTAGCTCGCCTGCACTCGTCTGCATTTACCTGCACCCTTCGTGTGCACCTACCTGCACTCTTCAATGACCGCCCGCTCTCCACGCTCCCCATTGACTCCCGTTACATTGCGCGCTTGTTTCAGCGCGCGTATCTCTCCCGCAGCACATGCGCCGCCTCCAGTACACGCGGATCGCCGTACTGCAGGCTGTAGCCGGTCTCCTCCTGCAGGCGGTCCGCCGGCTTCAGCAGGGTGCCCCGGCGGGCAACTGCCTGCCGGATGCCTGCCGTGAAGACTGCGGCCGAATCCGGGCCGCCAAGCTCCCCGAGCGCAGCGATCGTCTCCGGACGCACGCGGGGATAATCCAGCGATTCGTCCCCGTCCGCTGCCTCTGCATAGAAGCTGCGGATGAGTTCTCCGCGCGCAAGCCCGGAGCCGGACACGACAACAAACGCGTGGACGAAGTACGCGTTGCTCTGTCTCCGCTGGGCGATGCCGCAGAACTTGCGGCCGCCGATGGCCAGATCGAAGTCACCGGGGCAATACGACCCGGTGACTTCTTCGGCACGGATCAGAGCCGCCGCCTGCGGATGGCTCACAGCTACGGCTTCGGCAATCAGCGAAGCCAGCAGCCGGAAATCATCGTGAAAGTCCAGTTTGCCCGGACTTTTGGGCAGCAGCAGGGACACGTTGACAATTCCGGCATCTAGCGGCACCGCAGCACCGCCTGAATGCCGGACCGCTGTGCGGATTCCCCGCTCCTCAAGCGCCTGCATCGCCGCCCCTGCACGGGGCAGCCTGCTGTCCCGCAGCCCCAGCGCCACACCGCCCGGGTGGCTCCAAAGATGCAGTACCGGCGGAACCTGTCCGGCTCCGACATCCCGGCACAGCATTTCCTCGAAGGCAAACGGAACAAGCATATCCTGCCCGGATTCCGTTCCCTCCGCTTCTCCGCTCAAATGCGTGAAGAGCACCATCTCTTCAGGCAGCCTGCCCGCCACTCCATTTTCCAGCACATTATAAGGTTCACTTCTCATTCAGAATGCCTGCGAGTCCCACTGACTACCTCTTCCCCGGATACGGCAGGCCGGGCACCGCCCTGATCCCGCAAGTCACGCTGCGTATTCCGCTGTGTTGTAATTACACTTTCTTAATTAATCTATTGTAACCGATCTCCGCCCTGGCCGCGAAGCCCCCGGTATATAAACTCTGTATTTGAAATGGCGGCTGGAACCCGTTATCCTTAGAGGATAAGAAGATAATCCCAGCCATAAGAATCGCGTTGAAGCTCATGCTATACACAACCCTTAGGAGTGATGCCGCATGACAACCGAACAACTGACAAAGGACAGGCAACTAAGCAAGGCCAGACAATGGGAGCAGGCAATGAACAAGCTGTATATCAACTTCCGGGACTACAGCCAAGATGTGCTGAAGGGCTTCGGAGATGAAGATATTCATCAGGCCAGAGTCAACAGCCGCAAGCTGCTGACGCTCCTGTCCATTCTTGATCCGGGCCATTCGGCTACGGAAGAGTTGTACAGCACATTCAAGCAGGCACAGAAGAAGCTCGGCAAGGTAAGGGACGCAGATGTACTGATCGCATCGTTCAAGGAACGGCGCAAGACCGCCAAAGAGGCGGGCGATGTCAAAACCGCCGAACTGCTCACAGCAGTAATCAAACACCAGAAGGCCAAGCGGAAGACATTCCGCAAGAAGCTGGAGGAAGGGCTCCCGAAGCTGTCCGGCAAAGCTCTTGATGCGCAGTGGACCCCTTTTATCGATACACAGCTGGAGCCGCTCGCCGCCAAAAAAGATGCCAATGTGGTCATGCGCGAGCTTGAAGTCGCTTTTGAGCAGAAGAAAAAAGCCTGCAAGACCCTGTTCAAGGGGCCCGAGGCTGAATCGAAGGAAGCCTTCGAAGCTCTTCATGAGCTGCGGATTGCCGCCAAGCATCTGCGCTATACCGCTAACGCGGCCGCTTTTGCGCTGAATCAGAAATTCCATGCCCACGAGGCCATCTACAAGGATATTCAGGAGCAGCTCGGGGTGATTAATGATAAGCGGGTGTGGCTCGAAACACTGAATTCCATTGGACGTGAAGAGCTGGATGTCGGCAAAAAAACATGGGCGGCGTTCACCGAAAGTCTGCGCGCAGAGGTACTGGAAGCATTGCACCAGAATGAGGTTGTCCCTGTAGTTCCTCCAGCAGAGAGCACGAAATAGCGGCATTATATATATTTCCGGAAAATACAAAGGCAGGACGCTGCATGATCCTCATGCGGCATCCTGCCTTAATTCTTGGGCTGCGAGTGCCAGGAAACGCTGCCTGGGAAGAATCGCGGGCTTGTGCTCCACGATATCGGCGGCAAAGCGGCGCTCCTGGCCCTTTTCCAGTAATGATACTTAGACTGTACCGCGTACCACTCCGGCAACTTTGTTCAACACACCCTGATATACGGATTTCGGCCGCAGGCCGACCAGCTTCTCCACAGGTTGACCTCCGCTGTATACGATCACTGTCGGCATGCTCATCACTCCGGCTTCCGATGCAAGTTCCGGCAGTTCATCACAGTCCACCTTAATCATACTCACGTCATCCCCGTATTCTGCATTCAGCTCTTCCAGAATCGGCAGCAGGGTTCTGCAGGGCGGACACCAGGACGCACCGTAATCCACCAGCACGGTTCCTCCAGCCTTCAGCTGTTCACGTACAGCTCCGGCGTTATCGGCAATTATCATAGCCATCTCAAGCCCTCCTTCAAAATTTAACATTCAATATTCACAGAAACAACAACTTCAATCTATTCGCCTTATTCCGCTTCATTCTGCTGCTCTTGCAGAATTGAAGCCATCCGGTCCTGCAGGTTCAGCTTGATCTGATTCAGCTCAACCAGCTGGCGTTCAATCTCTTCCAGCTTGCTGCGGTACAGCGGCATCACTTCCGCACAGAATGCCTCTTTATTCTTCAGAACACAGTTCAGGAATCCGGCAATCTCTTCTGTCGACAAGCCAAGATTCAAATACAGCTTAATCGTCTCCACCGTATCCACGGCAAGCGGAGAGTATTCACGGTACCCGTTGTCCTGGCGCAGCGGTTTGATCAGTCCCTGACGCTCATAATATCGCAATGAACGGACGCTTACGCCCGTAAGTGTAGCTAATTCACCTATTTTCATGGCATTCTCCCCGGGGTTCATGAGAAATGGTCTACTCTTAGTATAAACCCTGACACTAGTGTCAGGGTCAAGGTGTTTTTTTAGAATAAACAAAAGAAACCAGCCTAAGCATAACTTAAGCTGGTCTCCACATTATCTTACAGCAGTCCGGCTGCCCATAACCCGCCTCTGCGGATCATCCGGCGGAACGGCTCTACCGAGAAGGAAGGCAGATGATGGCCAGGCATCAGGTAGACTACCCGCCCTTGTCCGAATTCATGGCACCAAGCCGCCTGCCGCATCGCCCCTCCATGGGGATATTCTGCAAGAATGGTTGATTCGAAGTATGGCAGCTGCTCAAAATAGTACGGCTCATCCTCAATCACAAAGTCATTGATGCCCTGCATAATCGGATGCTCCCGGCCCGGAATCGTCATATGAAGCGCGGTATAGTCCGGATGGTGGGTGAAATGGGCGCCCAGCATTACGCCGAGCTCCTGATTGCGCTGCAGGGAGATCCCGTTATGCACTACGAGCAGACCGCCGCCGCCAGCCACATAAGACAGCAGTGCACCGCTCTGCGCAGCGGATAATTTCTCATCAGAGAATTCAGTATAGGAGACCACCAGCTTGCAGTCGGACAATTGTTCCTTGTTCATCAGCCCGTAATCCTCAGTCGATACGACCTGAAACTCCGGCTCCAGCAGCTGCTCGATCTCGCGGTCAACTCCCGTGAACGGATGATATTTAACCTCGGTATAGCTGCCAAACGCAAGTGCTTTGAAGGAAGTCATTGCATTCACACCTCTCTTGTGCAAAGTAAATCATCTATTATTGCTTAATCCATTATCCCACAAAAGTCCGCTGCTGTTACCAGGGCCAGAGATTGCCGTCAAGATCGATGTACACCGGTTCCTCGCCCAGATACTTCTTATGAACCTGTACGATATTCATAATCTTATACGCTGATTCCTCCGGAGGAATCGGCGCTTCCATATTCTTCTCTCCGTGCATATAAGACTGCAGCCAGCCGGGATGGAAGACCATCACCTGTCCGCCCAGCTTAAGCAGATGATTGTGCATCAGCGAAGACTGCATATTCAGTGCCGCCTTCGACATGCAGTAGCCGTACATATTAATTCTTTTGTTCCGGCTGATACTGCCTGCCTCTGAGGAGATGTTAATAATTAGCCGCTGCTTACCCTGCAGGAGCAGTCCCATCAACGCGTTGCTCACCCGGAGTGCGCCGAGCGTATTCACATTATAGAGCTGCGCCATGGCCTCATCATCCATATCCACGAGCATTGTAGCATTGTCCGCCTGGTGGATAATACCGGCATTGTTGATAATAATATCGATGTGTCCCGTACTGCCCGCAATACTCCGCGCTGCCTCTTTCACGCTCTCTGCGCTGCCGATATCAAGAGGGACCAGCATCAGCGTGTCCTGGTATTGCGCTTTCAGAACCTCCAGTGCCTCCGCTTCCGGTAAATACCGGCCGGCAAACACTGTGTATTTATTCTCCAGAAGAAAGCGTACCAGATAAAACCCGAGCCCGCGGTCGGCACCGGTTACAAAAGCGACCCTTTTCATGAATTGCCCCCCCCTCATACCTGCTTATTTATGCGCAGAGCGTTGCTGCATCACTCTCACATTAGCATGGCAATTAGCCTTTATCAACATCCTGCAAGGGAGGGGATAAGCCTGCTGAACATTCTTTTGCTTTAATTTTGAACTATGTTACAATCAAGAATAATAGTTGTTAACAACACAATTGTTGACAAGATGCTTTCTAAATTCTATTCCAGGAAGGTGATCCTCTGATGTCTATTCAACAAATCCATACACTGGATGAACTGCAACAATACGTAGGGCAACCCGGCAAAAAATTGCTCTTCAAGCACAGCACCACCTGCCCGATCAGCGCCAAAGCAAATGAGGAGTTCCAGGCCTATACACAGAATTCCGACACGCCTGCCGCCATTGTACATGTTATCGAAGACCGTCCGGTCTCCAATCAGATTGCCGAGGATTTCGGGATTAAGCATGAATCGCCGCAGATTTTCCTGCTGGAGGATGGTGAGGTCCGCTGGAACACTTCCCACTGGAAAATCACCCGTGGCGCCATCAAGGAAGCTGTGGAGCAATGAGCCAGAACGTAATCATCTATTCCACATCCGGCTGCAGCGACTGCAATCAGGTGAAGCAGCTGCTTGAGAGCAAGGGCATTCCCTTCGAAGTCAGAGATGTGATGACCAGTACCGTTTACCAGGAAGAAGTCGAGAAGCTGGGCTTCATGGGTGTTCCAGTCACCGTATCCGGAGACCGGGCTGTCAAGGGCTTCAATCTTCCTGAGCTTCAGGAGCTTATTGAGGCAGCTGTTCATTAATGATTATTCCCCTATGCAAAATGGTGCCGCCCTCTTACAGGGCCGGCACCATTTTTGTTGTTCAGATCTGTCAGGCCGGGAATGTAACCCCTGTCATAGCCTCACATGCCGCGCAGCTCGTCATAAGGCAGATGCCGGCCAGATCGGTCAGGATGCTGCCGGGATGCACTGAGAAGGCCCGGACACCATGTGCTTGCCCGCGTTTGTCCAGTTCAAGGGCGAACAGCACATTGGCGGTCTTCGACTGGCCGTAGGCTGTCCATTTCTCATAGGCGCGGCGCTCAAAGTTCACGTCTGCGACGGCAATGCGGTGGCCGCCGGTCCAAGTCAAGCGTTCGGGAAACGGGGAATTTGCCCTCCGGGATGTATCGTTTGCGGGGCTAGAAAGGATACACTTTTCGTAAAATCAGGCTCTAATTCAGGTGCAATTTGTAAACCGCCATAATTACTCTAATAACACAATCAAGAATCCATTTTCCTGACGGGTAACGCTTACTTTATCTTCAAACTCTCATTATCGCCCGATATCTCACTAATACGATATTTTTCAAAAATTCATTATCGGCGGCATTTCCGTCTAACGCATTAATATTTCCGAAGTTCCCTCACCGCTGCCTCCCAAAAATAAAAAACGGCGATTGAGCGAGATAAACGGATGATAATCGGCCACATATATGGTTTTAGTCTCCAATATTCCTTGCGAAGCAGCAATTTATTGCAAATCCGGCGCAGAAGCACTCTTTTCCATTTTTACAAAGACAATCCTGAAAGGGTATGATTCGTGTTGAAAGTTACCAACGAAACTATGAATGCACGCTGAATTTCCGCCAAGCGGAAAACGGGGGAACCATCAGGCCGCAGGCCTACTTGGGGTGAATCCGAAGGAGACTTCAATTGCGCAGTCTCAAAAGGTAGGGCGACTCTCACCGTCCGAATCCGACAGCTAACCCCGTAAGCGTAAAGAGAGAGATCTTGATCCGCCACGATTTTGCCCCAGGCTTCTTACGCCTGTAACAAAACCGCAGCAGAGGTCCTCCTCTGTCTGCGGTTTTTTGCGCACTTATTCCGGCGGATCAGCATTTCGGCAAACCAATCAACTACATAATCAAACTACAAATCGCCCACATTCAGGAAGGAACGTGTCCACATGCCAGACCCATTATCGTCCAATGCAGTTCCCGCTGCCGGATTCACCAGCTATATTGAGCAATATAGCGGAACCATCTATGCGCTAAGCTGTCTCCTGCTGGAGAAAGGCGCCCGCGCCGATCAAGCCGCAATTGCCACATTCGCGGCACTCTCTGAGCCGTGGCTCAAGGGCAGCATCCAAGCAGATGCTTACTCCCTTGCCGCCTACAGGGAATGCATCCGGCAATGCTCGCTGGTTGCTCAAGACCGCGGCCGCTGCTCTTCTGCCCTGCTCACCTGGGAGGATCAGATCGCCAGCGCCTTATGGTACGGCATCCAGCTGCCGCTGCCCGAGATCAGCCTCATCCTGCAGCGAAGCGTTCCTGAGCTGAAAGCGCAGCTCAGAGGGATTCGCGAACAGATGGCTGCTGTGCGGCCAGCTGTCCCGCGCCCATCGGCGGGATAGGGCAAGCTGCTGGGGCCTGCACCAATAGAATCAACCATGCTGCTGCGATCCATGCGGACTGTAGATCCGTTATTTCGTCCGGTCAGGCCATTCAGCGATCCATGCGGACTCAGAGGACCTTAACTAACCAGTTTCGCCTCATTTTGAGCTCCATCGAACAATATAAGCGCTCCTGAGTCCGCAACGAGCAAAAAAGCAGGCTTTTTCACAAAATAAGGTCCTCTCAGTCCGCGTAGCAAGCGCTGCATAGAGTAAATCCGCTGACGTCGTTCATATTAATAAAAGCCGCAGCATCCGCCACGGCTCTCCATTTGCTATGCTATGCTATCCGTTCCAGTGCCAGAAATCAGCGCTTACCTTTGCCGCCCTTGGCGAACCGCCAAAAAGCCATGCAGCATCCGAGCAGCCCGACGCCCAGCAAGATGGTCTGCAGTGCCCCCAGCCAGGTTGATTTGTCCGACGGGATCAGGCTGCTGATAATGATCAGCAGGATGGAGACCACGACCAGCACGGGGGTTTGTCTACTTTTTTTCACAAAAAATCACCACTCCTAATTACTAATATTACTAAGGTACACTATCTGCGGGGTTTTAACCAGTTTGGGGTGGTTTGTACTCACTCTATAGAACAGCATTATTCATAAGCCCGTTTCATCAATACCGGTCATCCACCTTCCATACCCCATCCATTTTAATCATTGAATAGACAGCGGTATCATCACTCCCGTTATCCCAGGACCTGTACACTACCACTTCGTATTCATCAGCGTTTATTTTATTCATTTCATTAATTTCGTAATCTGTTATATTTGCCGTCTCCTTGCTGATTTCAGCATACAGAGCCTTCATTTCATCTATCGTCTTACTTTCTGAGGTATCTCCGGAACACCACATGTACACTTTCGCGATGAAATCATCCGATGCATACTCACTCCATTTATAGATATCATTGAAATCATCCAGGTAGCTAACTACCACACTGTTCAGCTCCGGATCATCACTTAGCTTCTGCTGCTTAATCGTTCTAAATCCATCTAACATAATATCCGTCCGCTTCACAAAAGTCTATCTGTTTAAATACGAGGATTAACAATAACATTGCAAATCAGTTTTATCGTAGATATAATGTGTCTGTAATAACTATTTAGTGTGATTAAAGGAGATCGGGCTATGACGGAGTTTTGGGAAGCAAGCTTCATAGAAAAACAAACGATGTGGGGATTTGAACCTTCTGACTCGGCCATCCTAACCAAGGATTTTTTCCACGAAAAGAATGTTAAAGACATCCTGATTCCCGGTATTGGATATGGCAGAAATGCTAAGGTTTTTATGGATAATGGGATAGATGTTACAGGTATTGAGATTTCACAAACAGCGATTAATCTGGCTAGGCAGCGCGGGCTGGATATGAATGTTTACCACGGCTCGGTAACGGATATGCCTTTTGACAATAAGCTCTATGACGGTATATTCTGCTATGCCCTGATTCACTTATTGGATCAGCGTGAGCGGGAGAAGTTCATTCAGGCTTGTTATAATCAGCTGAAGCCGGGTGGATATATGGTCTTTACAACGGTATCCAAAAAAGCTCCAATGTACGGTAAGGGCGTCCAACTGGATACAGACTATTTCGAGATCATGGACCGAGTGAACATGTTTTTTTATGATGCTGACTCCATTCAACAAGACTTTGCCAACTATGGCCTGGTCGAGATATCAGAAATAGATGAGCCCGGTAAGAGTATGAAAAACAAACCTTCCATAAACTTCTTAATTGTAAAATGTAAAAAGGTAGGATAGCGCTCACCAAGACTGTCTGCATAAGTAGAAAAAGCCCACCCGCCTCCACCGGCGAATGGGCTTTGATCTATATTTACTGGCTGCGCTTCTGATATCTGCCAAAGGCTATGATGGTCACCACCATACCCACAATGCCTATACCCGTGAGCATCCCTTGCGTGAAATCTATCAGGTTGCTTCCGTTAGAATCTAGCATTCGGCCCGCTGTTAGTGAAAGAAAAGAAGCTGCAAACAGTAATCCGGTGTTTTGCTGATGCTTTTTATCCATAACTTCCACTCCTTAGATCTTATAAGCCTTCATCGCTTTTCTAATCTCCTTAATACTAGGACGCTTGCCGTACATCAGGACGCCGGTGCGGTAGATCTTGGCGGCGAGCCAGCCGAAGACGAAGGTCGTTGCCAGCAGGATTGCCAGCGAGACTATGATCTCCCAGAAGGCCACATGCCCCACGCCGATCCGCAGCAGCAAGCTGAGTGAAGAGGTGAATGGAACGAAGCTCGCTACCTTAACCAGCAGGGTATCCGGGTTCGAGATGCTGAACAGCGGCAG
This sequence comes from Paenibacillus sp. IHB B 3415, assembly GCF_000802655.2. NCBI lineage: Bacteria > Bacillati > Bacillota > Bacilli > Caryophanales > Paenibacillaceae > Paenibacillus > Paenibacillus sp. IHB B 3415. The sequence continues at coordinate 29,695 of NZ_JUEI01000071.1, forward strand.
GTAGAAGCTGACGAAGCCCACCATCATCACAGGCATAACTGCCTGCCCCAGATCCTCTGTCCGGCTGACAATCGAACCGACAGCTGCATACATCAGAGCGTACAGGAAGTAACCCAGGATATACAGGATAAATCCATACACCAGAATGCTGGCATTCAGCTGTCCCAGATCTAGGTTGAAATCAGATAGGATGCCGGAATTGTGCGGAAGCATCAGGTTGACAGCGATACTGGCGGATATAATGGCGATCTGCAGCAGGCCGACGAGGAAGATCCCGATGACCTTGCCGAACATCTGTGTTAATGGTGATGCGCTGGTGATCAGAATCTCCATGATACGCGAGCTTTTCTCCGAGGTAATCTCAGCGGCGATCATGTTGCCTGTCATCATCACGGACATGAAGAACAGCATCAGCAGGACATAGACAACGACATAGTTAATGACCGGCTTGGCATCTCCTTCTTCTGATGCAGATGCTGCTGCATCGGCGTTCAGCTGTTCTGTGCCAATCGAGACCGGAGCAAATATCGCAGCTACCTGGCTCTCCGTCAGCTTATCGCCGACAATAAGTCCGGTATTCACCTGCTGCAAAGCAGTTTGAAGATAACTCTGCACTTTGTCGCTGATATCCCCGTCTTTGCTGTGATACGTAACCGGCGGTACCCCTTCACTGCCCTCTGAAGCAAAGGAGAGATAACCCTCAATCTTCTCGTCTTCCAGCCCTTGCTTCAGCGCAGCATCATCTGCGGAGGTATAAGCTGTGAATTCGACTTGAGCATCTGTTTCAGCCGGTGGTGTATACGCCAGAAGCAGTTCGGCAGGCCGGAAGCCCTGCTCTGCAACCACTCCGATTTGCGTAGCTTCCTTGGCACCGTCTTCTCCCTTAAACACCTTGATCAGATAAGGAATATTCATCCCGATACTCAGCAGGAGCACCAGAATTAATGTTGTAATCATGAAGGATTTCGTTCTTACCTTGTTCTTGAATGTGAAGTTGATAATGCTCCCCATCTTATTCATTAGATTCACCCACCGCCCTGATAAAGATTTGGTTTAGCGTCGGTTCCTTAATCTCGAAATGCTCTACCTCGCCTTGAGCCATGGCCAGCTGCAGAATGCGCTGTGCTGCGCCAATCTCGCTGATGGACAGCAGATATCCGCGTTCCTGGCGCTCCACTGCAGTGACTCCGGCAATCTCCGCAAGCCCGTTCACTTCCCCGGCTGTACGCAGTACGACTGCTTCCCGCGGATAACCCTTCTTGATCTCACGGATGTCTCCCTGAACTACGGTGTTTGAGCGGTCGAGAATCGTAATATTGCGGCATAACTCCTCCACATGCTCCATCCGGTGGGTTGAGAAAAGAATACTCGTGCCCTGATCCCGCATCTCTCTGACTGTATCCTTCAGCAGCTCCACATTCACCGGATCGAGGCCGCTGAAGGCTTCATCCAGAATCAGAATCTTCGGCTTATGGACGACGGCAGCGACGAAGCCCATCTTCTGCTGATTGCCCTTGGACAATTCTTCAATCTTCTTATTGTAGTATTCCGGAACGTCGAACCGGTCCAGCCAGTAACGCAGGCTCTTATCCGCCTCACTTGCCGGCATGCCGCGAAGCCGGGCCAGATAGATAATCTGATCGCTTACTTTGACCTTCGGGTATAGCCCCCGCTCCTCTGGAAGATAACCCATCAGATGCTGAAGCTCCGTGCTATACGGCTTGCCGTTATAAAGAATCCGGCCTTCATCTGGATAGATCAGACCTAGCACCATGCGCATAGTCGTCGTTTTGCCGGCGCCGTTTGCACCCAGCAGACCGTAAATTTCGCCTTGTTCTACCTTCAGACTGATTCCGTTGACTGCTGTCTTATCGCCGTACTGCTTCACTACCTGTTCCAAATGCAAAGCTTCCATTCCTTATTCCCCTCTCTTCTGGTCAATCAGAACCGGACGATGTCCCCGGCTCCATAAGCTTAGGATTTCATCAAGCTCCAGGCTGCGGCTCTTGATAACCTTTACGCCCAAATCATGAATGCGTTTCTCATATTGATAGATTTGCTGGGTCAAAAATGAAGCCACTCCCGGCGTTTCCAGCTTAAGCTCCAGCGCCTGCGGCAGCTCTGCTGCCAGTTCCTCCAGCGCCTGTCCGCCCTCTGCCTGAACCCATATTTCACTCCAGGAGCCGAACAAGCTGTCCTTCTCGGCCATTCCCAGCAGCTGCCCCTGATGCATCAGGACAATGTAATCCGCTAGCCGCCGCACCTCTTCCACAATGTGGGTCGAGATCACGATGGTGGCCTCATGCTCATCCATGTACCGCTGCAGAGTCTCAATCATAATCTTCCAGGCAAAAGGGTCAAGGCCGGAAGACGGCTCATCCAGCAGCAGCAGCCGGGGCTTCGCAGCCAGGGCCGCGGCAATCTCGAATTTGCGGCGTTCGCCCTTGGACATCTTGCCCAGCCTGGCATTCTCCGGCAACTCCAGCTTCAGGATCAGCTCCTCGTAATAACCTTGGTCCCAGGAAGGATACCAGCGGCGGCGGAAATCGGCAGCCTCGCCGGCTGTCCAGAGATTCTCTTCATTCTGCGAGATCTCCGGTACATAAGCGATAGTCTGGCGGAGCTGCAGCGGCAGCCCGTCACGGTAGGCTTCCTCAAACCAGCGGATCTCGCCTTCCTCTGGAAAAGTCAGTTGCAGCAGCATGTGCAGCAGCGTGCTTTTGCCGGAGCCGTTCTGGCCCACCAGCGCAGTAATGTAACCCTGCGGCAGATTAACATTAAGCGGCCCTACCGTCTTGCCCCTCCGCTTCTTGCACACATTCCGTAGTTCTATGGCTTGCTGTACCATGAGATCCCCGTCCTTCATTTCTGTTTCCCGTATTTGTCCTGCACAATTTCCTTGAACAGCTGTGTCAGCTCATCTTCACTGCAATGTACGGACAGCCCCACATCCACTGCACTCTCCAGCGCTTTGCGGATGGCATCCTGCTTATAGCCTGCCATGGTTCCGTCTCCTACATGGGAGACGAAGGTGCCCGTTCCCTGTCTTGTGCGCAGCAGCCCTTCATTCTCCAGATCCTGATAGACCCGCCGGACGGTGATCACACTGCACTTCAGGTCACCCGCAAACTCACGGATGGAAGGAAGCAGAGTGCCCTCCGTGATCGTGCCAGAGATAATCAGCGATTTCAGCTGGGTTTCGATCTGATGGTACAGCGGCTCTGCGCTGTTCTCATTAATTTGTATGGGTATCCACATCATACGCACCTGCCTTCCACGCTCCGGCATGCCGGACTAAAACTTTACCCCGTTTCATACGAGATCACGGCTCTTCAGCCGGTGAATCGTCCACCGGGAGAACAGCTGTACCGATACAATGCCGAGCAGCAGCGAACCCCACATCAGCGGAGACAACAGCCCCCACTCCTTCGAGACAGCCACACTTGCAAGCAGCAGATTCCCTCCGGCCAGATAGACCAGTCCTGCAATACCTATGGCCAGGAATATGACGATGATCATAATCAGGAAATATGCTTTGCCGCTGACCGAGAACTCGATAAAAATGTATATTCCGGCAATGACCAGACCGCATCCAATCCAGGTAAGGGCAAATGCGAGATACGCGGAGACCGGCAGCTCGCTGCGTATATTGGCGCCGATTGTATAGATTAAACCAAAGTACAGTGTGCTGTTCAGGATAAAGGCAAACAGCGTATTCAGTTTTCTTTTGCAGAGAATGACCTCAGCAGGTACCGGCAGGGACCGCATATACGCCAGCATTCGGGTATAGGTATCATCCGCCAAATATTTCATGTTTCTCCGGGAGAAGGTAATTCCCAGCATAGAAATAATGGTGACCAGCAAAACATCGCTCAGCAGCTTCCCCTCGCCCCGGTCCATCGCATCATTCAATACCATTCCGGCCAGTGCGGCCATATACCCCATGAATACGACGGCGAACAGCAGCGCCCACAGCAGCTTCAGCCTGTCACCGCGGAAATCGCTGCGCACGATGAACCATGCATTCTTTAATGTTGTCATAACCGTTAACCTCGCTTTGTGATGTCATCATCGGCAGGCGGCAGCAGATTCACACGGTTCAGTGTGCTTCTCTCTGCGCTTACTGTATATATCTATATACACAGTATATGACCTGTATTTTCCAGTGTCAAGGGTTTTCAACCAACGTAATTGGGCGCATTATTATAAAGTCCGGAAACACGCCTTCACGGTTCACTGTGCTATTATGGAATAATATGGGCCCGCTGCGGCACATGCACCTGCTTCCAGCCGGGTCAGTAAGAACTCAGCATGATTAACGGACTACCTGGAAATATCGGGCAAGGCATGGTGTGGAATTCAAATCCGATAGGGGAATTGGAGGTGCGTATAGTTGGATCTGCATAGATTGAATGATCCGTGGTTTACCGTAGAGTCTATAGATGAGACCACCTTCGCCATCAGCGAATACGGGCATTGGGAGCAGGTTCATTCCTTCCTGCTGATCGGGGAAGACCGGGCGGCGCTGATTGATACGGGGCTAGGCATCGGCAATATCCGCAGTATAACCGGCCAGCTGACGAATCTCCCGGTTGATGTGCTTACCACTCATGTGCATACCGACCATATCGGCAGCCATGGGCAATTCGAACGAATCTATGTGCATGAAGCTGACCGGGACTGGCTGGTCCACGGCATTCAGGGCTTGTCTCTGGAGCAGATCCGGCGGGATATCGGCAGGGACATTACGCGCAAGGTTCCGGAGGGCTTCGATCCGGCAGCCTATACTCCTTATCAGGGGGAACCGGCGGGGCTGCTCAGCGATGGAGATCTGTTTGATCTGGGCGGAGGCCGGATAATAACCGTGTATCATACTCCCGGGCACTCACCGGGCCATTTATGCTTCGGGGACGACAGCCGGGGATTCCTGTTCACCGGTGATCTGCTCTATGACACAACGCCGGTCTATGCGTTCTATCCTTCGACAAGTCCCGCCGGCCTGGTGCGTTCATTGGCCCGGATTGCACAAATTGACGGCGTCCGCAAAGTATACGGCTCGCATAATACACTGGGGCTCGATCCGGAGATTCTCCGGGAAGCCGGGCGGGCTGCCCAGTATCTGCAGGAACAGGAGCTGGATCATTTTGGAACGGGGATACATAGGTTTAAGGGGTTCAGCGTGCAGTTCTGAGCCACCGCTCCCCACTACTGCACCACAAACAAAAAGCCCATACACCCGCCCCGCATAAGCGGAACAGCAGATGTACAGGCTTGTCTTCAATTACAGCTAACCGCCCATAATGACTTTCCAGACCGGCAGCGTGTGTCCGCCCGGATAGAAGATGTACAGCAGCACATAAACGGCCACTCCCGTAATAGCGGTGATAAACCAGATGACAGCCGTCACTCTTCCCCACTTGCGGTGTTTGGCATACTTGGCCTTGAAGCCCAGCGTCAGCGTAGTGATACCGAATACAGCAGCTACGGTTGCCAGCACAATGTGGAAGATCAGGAAGACATGGTACAGCGTCGACAGATCATCCGGTCCGCCCCAGGTCGTATTCCCCACGAATATCGTTCTTGACGAGTACACCAGGAAAAAGAGAATCGCCGCCACAGCAGCTGCAATCATTGTTTTCTTGTGCGCTTCGCGTTTGCCCTGAATGATTTGTCTCCAGCCGATAGCCACCAGCACCGCGCTAATGACGATGAACGATGTACTGATCGTTGGAAACAATGTGAAAATATCCATGATTATCCCCCTCGGCACTTACCAGCTCTTATAGTTCAGACCCTCCTCCGCAAGTTCAGAGGCAGGCGCGGACAACTCCGTGTCCTCTTGTCCGTTCTCTTTTTTATACCAATGATAGAACACATAAGCAAGCATCGAGGCAAAAATAAATTCCTGAATGAACTTCATCACGATGCCGCCGACCTGCTGATCTACCTTGGGGGACAGAGATCCGAAGAAGCCGGGACCGCCAAAAGCCTGCAGCAAAGCAGCCGGACTCTGCGGTACACAGTAGCCCATGGCCATCGCCCAGGTATTGGGGTCACTATACGTAGCATACAGGGGAGAACCGGCAAAAATAATCAGCCCGCAGGCCGGTGTCAGCAGGACCATGTTCAGAAAGATGAATCCTACCTGACCGAGGCCGCCCAGCGCCCGGTATTCCGGCAGGGGATTGATCAGATTCCACCACATGAGCCCTGAAGTCAGGAATAATACGGCGTAATACAGGCGGTGAACCGCGAAATGCAGCATGACATAATCATGAATCGCCGGGATATGGTAGAGCGAGAATAATCCGTTGAAGAGCAGTGCGGCAACGATGGGCTTAGCCAGAAAAGCAAGGCCGCGCAGCGGATTCACCCGGAGCAGCGCACGCCAGCACCAGTCAGGAATCCCCAGCATAATCAGCGGGACTGCAACAAGATAAGACAAGGCCATACTGACCATATGGAACGAAAAAAGGATATGCCCCAGCAGACTGACAGGCCCCCCCTGCGCCAGATAGAGGGCCAGCATTCCGCATAAGAACAGCCCCCTCCGCCAGAAGGGGACTGCAGTACTGCCCTCAAACCGGGAGGCCAGCGGACCGATCAGCACAAAATATCCGGCAGTCAGCAGGAGCATCAGGGCCAGAAACAGCGGACTCCACAGTTCAGTAAAGCTGAAGTATTGTAATCCCGGCATCATGGCAAGCCCTCCTCCCGTACAGTATTAATCCCACCATACCCAGTAGAGCGACATTATAATGCAAGTACCCGCGATAAAAAATCCGCCCAGCATGAAGATAATCGGCATCATATGCCCTTTGTCCTTCAGATGCATCCAGAAGCCCATCTGCAGAATCACCTGCAGCACAGCCATCACCAGCAGCAGAATAACGGCAAAGGTGGCATTCACCCCTCCGGCGGCCACTGCGGCAAAGGCGATCAGCGTCAGGACAATGGAGAAGACAAAGACTACAATATGCCGCTGCGGTCCTTCCGGGCGGTGCCGGTGCTTCACCGGAGAGTCCGGAGAATGCTGCTTCGTCGCCATGGCTTCATCCCACCTTTCCGAGGAGGTATACTACCGTGAAGATAAAGACCCACACCACATCAATGAAATGCCAGTACATCGCCGACACATAAATCTTAGGTGCGGTTACCACCGTCAGCCCCTTATGCATTAACTGGCCGATCAGTACTGATATCCACAGAATACCGAAGGCCACATGGGCACCGTGAAAGCCGACCAGGGTATAAAAAGCCGAGCTGAATGCACTGGTGGTCATTCCGAATTCCTCATGCCTGATGTATACGCTGAATTCGTAAATCTCCAGAACCAGGAAGCAAAGTCCGAGCAGTACCGTGACCAGCAGCCAGTTCCGCAGCATGGTGACGCGGCCCCGGTGCATCGCCTGGATCGCGAAGACACTGGTCAGACTGCTGACCAGCAGAAGAAAGGTTGCCGCCGCGACCAGCGGAAGATGAAACAGCTCATTCGCAGACGGGCCTTCATTGGTCTGATTGCGCAGCGCCAGGAAGGTTGCGAAGAGGGTGCCGAAGAGCACCGCTTCCCCACCAAGGAACAGCCAGAAGGCCAGCACCTTGTTGCGTCCTTCGAGTGTTGCTTTTTCCGGTTCATGCGGGAGAGTCCCATTCGCTGCTTCAGCATGTGCTGTAGTCATATCCGCTCACCTTCCTTCCAGCTCTTCGGGTTCAATATGCCAGCCCGGATCGTCGAACAGCGACCGCATCAGCATGGAACCGAAGGTAATAAGCAGTCCCAGTGCCGTAACGATATAGTTATTGAACAGAAAGCTCATTATACTGCTGCTGAACTCATCACGGCTGAACATGAAGCCCAGTCCCGCTATGAAAATACCGACCGACATCAGGAACGGCAGAATCGTTGCCGAAGGCATATGAATCGAGCCCACCGGTTCGGACGGGGTCATCGCCTTGTGTCCGGCCATTTTTTCCTTCCAGAAGGCATCCAGGCCCCGCACCAGCGGCGTCTGCTTGAAGTTATATTCCGGCGGCGGTGAAGGAATCGTCCATTCAAGTGTCCGCCCGTCTTCCCACGGATCATCGGCTGCATCAGCCGGCCGTCTCGAGGTCAGGAAGATATTCGTGAGGAAGATCAGCATGCCGACCCCCATCAGCATCGCACCAATAGTACTGATCAGGTTAAGCAGATCAAACTGCTGATTCGGCAAATAGGTGAATACACGGCGCTGCATGCCCATCAGTCCCAGGAAATGCTGCACGAAGAACGTCAGATGGAAGCCGATAATGAACGTCCAGAAGGTCCACTTGCCTAACGTCTCGCTAAGCATCCGCCCGAACATCTTCGGCCACCAGTAGTGCAGTCCGGCAAACAGCCCGAGCACCAGACCGCCGACAATAACATAGTGGAAATGCGCCACTACGAAGTAAGTATCGTGGAACTGGAAGTCCGCAGGCGCAGAGGCCAGCATGACACCCGTTACCCCGCCCATGGTGAAGGTTGGGATGAAGCCGGCTGCGAACAGATTAGGGGTGGTGAAGCGTACCTGTCCGCCCCACATGGTGAACAGCCAGTTGAAGATCTTGATCCCGGTCGGAACGGCGATCAGCATGGTGGAGACTGAGAACAACGCATTCGCTACCGGACCGAGGCCGGTGGTGAACATATGATGCGCCCAGACCATGAAGCCCAGGAAGGCGATCAGAATCGTCGCGAACACCATGGAGCTGTACCCGAACAGCCGCTTGCGCGAGAAGGTCGGAATAACCTCAGAGATGACGCCGAAGGCCGGAAGAATCAGAATGTATACTTCGGGATGGCCGAAGATCCAGAAGATATGCTGCCACAGCACCGGATTGCCGCCTCCGGCCACATTGAAGAAGTTGGCTTCCAGTATCCGGTCGAAAGTAAGCAGGACAAGGCCTACAGTAATAGCAGGGAAAGCGAATAGAATAATGGCTGAAGTAATAAAAGTGGTCCAGGCGAACATCGGCATCCGCATGAAGGACATCCCCGGTGCGCGCATCGTGATGATGGTGGCCAGGAAGTTAATGCCGCCAATAAGTGTGCCGAGACCGGCAATCTGCAGCCCGATGGTATAAAAGTCCACCCCGTGCGTGGGGCTGTAGCCCGTGCTGGAGAGCGGGGTATATGCGGTCCAGCCCGCATCAGGCGCACCGCCCATTACCCAGCTGAGGTTGAGCAGAATACCGCCGAACAGGAAGGTCCAGAATCCGAGCGCATTGAGAAAAGGAAAGGCTACGTCACGCGCACCGATCTGCAGCGGTATGACTGCATTCATCAGTGCGAAGATGACAGGCATGACGCCAAGAAAGATCATCGTCGTGCCATGCATGGTAATCAGTTCGTTGAAGGTCTGGGCATCCAGAAAGGTATTCATCGGCTTGATCAGCTGAATACGGATCAGAATCGCTTCCAATCCGCCGATGCCGAAGAAGATGCCCCCAGCCCACAGGTAGAGAATTGCGATCTTCTTATGATCGACGGTGGTGATCCAGTCCATTAGCCCGGTATGCCGCTTAACGCTGTGGCCATGCTTCAAGGGCTGGGAGGGATGCAAGGATTGCGCTGCTTCGGCCAAGGTACGTACCCCCTTTTTCAAATATGCTGCTTCCGCTTCGGGCTATAGGCTATCCGGCTTCAGTCCAGCGTGTAACCGGCCAGAAACTCGGCAATTCCATCGATCTCTTCATCGCTTAAGCCCAGATCCTTGGGATCCGGCATCTTGTTGCCCGGCTTCACGCTCTGGGGATCATGCAGCCACGTCTTCAGATTCTCTTCTACCGGTGCCCCGTCCACGCGCGTGTCGTCATTAAGCAGAATGCCGGCCACCGATTCGCGGGAGCCGATTCCCGTCAGATTGGGGGCCTGGGAAAGATCCTGCATACTTCCAGTCGCATGACAGGTCAGGCACTGGGATTTGAAGGTCTCCGCAAGCGCCGGATCATCCGGCAACACGGAATCAGGAGCCTTCATCGAAGCTAACCACTCCTCAAAGGCCGTACTACTGACTGATTTCACCTTAAACTCCATGAAGCCGTGGGAAGGCCCGCACAGCTCCGCACATTTACCGCGGTAAACGCCTTCATTCGGCGCACTGAAGCTGAAGCGGTTGACCGTTCCGTCGGGGTTGGTGTCCATTTTGCCGGAGAGCGAAGGTACCCAGAAGGAGTGCAGGACATCCTTGGTGCTTAGCTCAAAAGCGATATCCTTGCCGGCGGGAATCACCAGATCCTGTGCTGTTGTCACCCCGTAATCCGTATATTCAAACTCCCACCAGTATTGATGGCCGGTCACTTTGACCTTAATGGCATCCTTATCATCCGAATGATCATTACCGGCAGCGAACACCGCCTTCACTGTAGGAACCGCCAGCACAACTACGAGAATAAGCGGGATGACCGTCCACAGCACTTCGAGCTTGAAGCTGCCTTCCACCTGCTTGGGAATCTCGTTCTGATCCGGTTTCCGGCGGAAACGGATCCATACATAAGCCGCAATGGAGAAGACGACCAAAAGCACCACGATCATGATTGAGATCGACAGCTTCATTAGTGCAAACGAGCTTTCCGCTGCGGGTCCCTGCGGTCTGAGTACCGACAAGTCTTCCCGCCCGCATCCGGCAAGAATGAGTCCAAGCGCTGCGGTCATGGGAAGAAGCCGCTTTCCAGCCTGCCACGTTTTCATCATTGATCTACCCCGCTTTTCCCGAATTCGTAGATTAGAGTATTTTCCTGTCAATTATAACAATCACTATTAATATAAGTTCGCCCCACTGTTTTGTCAATCGTTCACAACAATTTCACAAAATCATTTTTAAAAAGAAAAAAGCTTGTCCTTACTGATTTTAAAAGCGCTTTCAAAATAAGCTGAAAACTGTTAAACTACTTTTAAAGCGTATTCATATGTATTTGTGTCTATTAATTCATTTGACTAATTATAGGTACCTGTATCCGGTAAACCGGGCATACAAAAAAAACCGATTCCAGCGGCAGCAGGCTGCCCGGGCACGGTTTATGAGAATCCTCATGGATGTTATAGCGCAAAATGTTGTCATCAAAAAGCAGAAGCAGAACAATTCTATCTGTTGTTTAAGAAACGGACGAATTCATTCTTACCAGTTCATGCTCAACAACCATGGTCAGCTCTTCTTCATAGCCTCCCGTGATCCGATATTTCCGGACGTACTCCTTCACAAATTTCTTGGGATCTTTGGGCCGGAAAATGCGTGTCATTTCCCGTAGACTTTCCTTGACTTCGTTATGACCTTTACTTGCCATGATCAGTTCCCTCCCAAAACATTGAAAATGAATGCTCCGTTGTAGAGAATGCATGATGAAAAGTCCGCCGTAACCTTGAAATGCAAGTTAAGAAACCATTACACATACGTGGCTTGCATTATCCGCCTTGACCATCCTTCCGGTATTCCGGAAATCCGCCTTGCCGGTGAAGCAGGTTCGTCGTGATTTGGGCTGAGAGTAAGGATGTCTCAGAGTAAAGACACCTTGACACTTTAGTTACCCGAAGAGCCACTTACTGAATCACTCCTTTCGGGCCTTATCGTTATATTGTATCATATTCCAGTCCAAGTTCCACCTTTCCTTGTAAAATATGCGAATGGAAATTTTTTATACTTCTTTAGCTTCCACGCTAAGTAAGATCCTCATTTTCCGCTACAACCGCTACTCCTAACCTGACCTCAGCCGCGCGTCCGGCTTCTCTGGCTAAAATATATAGTATGTCTGCCGCCAGCAGCGGGAACCTGATATTAGTCTACCCAATGCTGCAGAAAATATTGGACATATCCCCTGTGCAGTTCATACTTTAACGTGATTCTTCATAGGCTTGAAGGGAAGAAGGTTGATTATCCGTGCCTTTCTTCTCCAAACCAAGGAGAGTGAGCCCTTTGTCCCCTTTCAGATCTTCCACCGGATTGCCCGATAATATTGCCGCCGCCTTGTGTTACTTCTTCCCGTTCATTGGTGCCATTGTGTTCCTCGCGCTGGAGAAGCGCAGCCGGTTCGTCCTGTTCCACTCGCTGCAATCCCTGATTGCCTTCGGAGCGCTGATGGTAGCCCATGTACTGAGCGGCTTCATCCCTTTTCTCGGTCCTGTCGTGGCCGCCCTTCTCTCCCTGCTGGGCTTCGCCGTATGGCTGCTGATGATCTACCACGCACTGGGCGGAAGATGGTATAGGCTGCCCTGGGCAGGAGCAATCGCCGAGAGTCAGCTGCGGCAGCTGTAACCGGCAAAAAAGATTCCCTTTTGCCTGTCCTCTCCGTACAATGGAATCAGGACATACAGGAATCATTACAGGCTGGGGGAACATCCATGTATTTATTGATCATAAATTCCCGCTCGGGCGGCGGAGCGGGGCTGCGGACTTGGCATACCGTTGAAGCCATGCTCAAGGCGCGCGCCATTCCGCATGAAGCGCTGTTCACGCAAAGCGCAGACAGCGCGGAGAATCAGGTGCTGCACGCCCTTGCCCGCCGCGAGGACTGGCGCGCCGCCATCGTTATCGGCGGCGACGGCACGATCCACAGCGTGCTGGGCGCACTGCGGCGCAGAGGGGTGCCGCTCGGCGTAATCCCCGCCGGCTCCGGCAACGACACCGCGCGGGGCTTCGGTATCCCGCTTACTCCGGAGGCGGCGCTGGATAACGCGCTGCAGGACCGCTGCCTCGAAGCTGATCTGCTCTCGGGCGCGGACGGGCTCACCCTGACCGCCGTAGCCAGCGGCTTCGATGCCCAGGTGGCCGTCAATGTGAACAACAGCCGCTACAAACGGCTGTGCAATGCCATCGGTGCCGGCCGCCTGGCTTATATCATCGGCATTCTGCATACGCTGATTACCTTCAAGTCCTGCCGGGTCAGCGTGACCTGCGACGGCAGGTTGCAGACCTTCGACCGGGCGTGGCTGGTCTCGGTCTGCAACC
>NZ_JUEI01000072.1:0-49932 GCF_000802655.2 Paenibacillus sp. IHB B 3415
GGAACCTCGCCGAAGATACGCGCGAGATTCCCGGCGCAGGCCACGGTATCCGGCCATCCGGCCTGCGGATACCAGGCACAGCGGGACGCGAGCGCCGCTTCGGCCGCGCCGCTGCGAAATGCGCTTTGCAGCGGCTCCGCCTCGAGTGCTGCTGTTCCTCCTTGAGGAACGCCGGCGCGCTCGCTCTCCGGCTGCAGCATCCATCTGCTCTGCTGCGGCGCGCTGTAAATCCAGCCCTCACAGCCGCTGCGCCCGGCTGTCGGGGCCAGGAAATGCAGCGGCGCGCCTTTCACGCTGCCCGTGCCGAAGATGCCGCCGCAGCCCGTGCCGACTGCGGTGAATTCCAGCAGCACATGGTTCCAGCCCTGGCTTAGCCCGGTACGGAAGTAGGCCCTGCGGTCCGGAAATACATCATCGTTCAGATTGGACTGGAACACGGCGGAGCCATTGACATAGACCGTTACCGGACCGAAGCAGCTGATTGCCAGCGGGATATCGCTCTCTGCTTCGCTCCACAGCTTGCCCCAGACATAGACAAACTCCCCGTCCTGCAGCTCCGGCAGCCGTTCCTTCAGATTCATCTCATACCGGCAGTCGGATAGCCGCGGAAAGCTGTCCTCCAGATGCACCCGGTACACCGGAGGCTGCGGCGGATTGGCACCGATATAGCGATTGGCTACGATCGCAAGCACGGATTCGGTATGCTCTCCAGCCGTACGCACGATAGAATTCTGCGGATCAAAATATGACGGAACACCAGCCTCCACAGTCTTGCTGTTCTTCACAGTCCCACCAGCCTCCACAGCATTACCGCTCTTCGCTGCCTCTCCATTCACCGTCACCCTTCCATCGCCTGCCTCACCGCCTATCACAACGCCACCTCACCGCCGGGATAGAGGGTGGAGCTGTACAGCCGCTTGGGCTGCGGCAGCTGCCGCCCGGGATGCACCGCCTGCAGCGGGAGCGGTTCGCCGGCATAGACGGCCGCAAGCTCATTCGTATAAATAATGACCTGTTCGGTCCCGCTGCCCAGCAGGTCCCCATGCACGGCGTAACCCTGCTCGGCAAACTGGGCAACGATATTCATATAGCCGTCATAGAGCGCGGGAAGCACAGCTTCGCCCCGGCGGTAAGCCAGAATATAATCCGGCGCATCCTTCCAGAAATGACTTACGGCTTCAACGATCGTCAGCCAGCCGTCCGTGGTGCGCTCTTCCTTCCACAGCTCCTGACCGGACTGGTCCAGCAGAAACATCGCGTCTTTACCGCGCAGGCCCTTGCCGTCATCTTCACGGACCATACGGTCGAGACCGGCAATCTGCAGACCGGGCAGGTCGGGACGGAACCGTCCGAGCGCCAGATGCTGCGATTCAATGGAGCCTTCATACCGCCACAGCTCATGCCCATCACGGTCATACATCACCGTCACACTGCCGCCGATCACCAGCTCCGGCACTCCGTCTCCATTCACATCGCCGACCCACAGGCAATCCGCATGATCCTCCAGATCATGGCAGCTCCACAGCTGCTTTCCGTCCGCATCCAGCAGATCATATCCGGCCATGACCTCATCACGCCCGTCTCCGTCAAGATCGAACACCCACGGATAATGCCCCACATTGCCCTGATGGGTCCAGAGCAATTCGAAGCTGGAGTTCAGTGCCCACAGCTGATGATAGCGGTCTTTGAGGATAATGTCGGAAGGATGTCCGCTGCCCTTCAGGTTGGCAATAATGATGCAGTCATGGGCTTCCTTGGCCGGCAGCGGATGGACCGACTTGACCTTGCCCGTCGCCCCCTCCAGAATCTGCAGCCGGTCATCCATCACACACAGCACCTCAAGCGCACCGTCTCCGTCAATATCGAAGATTTGGGCCGGATAATCCGACCCTGAGCTGCCTGCACCCTCATCCGGCTTCCCGGTCTGCCACAACAGACGGCCCTCCAGATCATAGGCAGTCAGGCACTGCACCTGATGCGGAATATAACGGACATCCTGGCGGTTATCCGGCTGAACCAGCAGCAGCTCTGCCCTGCCGTCCCCGTCCAGATCACCGAGCAGCATTTTACATCTTGGACCGGCGGCTGAAATATCGATTCCGGCCAGCCGGTGCAGCGATTGATTCGTTTTTTTCACAGTAATTCCTCCTTATCTCTATCCCAGTCCTGTAATCAGCCTAACTCCACAGTCTGTCCTCCAGGCACCCCGACCACAGTTCCGGCAACCTCCAGCCAGACGGCAGCAGCTCCCGGATTGTATACAAAATCCCGTGCGGCAGAAAAAACCAGACCCCGGCAGGCCTTCATATAATGAACCAGCTCCAGGTTGGTCACATACCAGATGTCGTCCCGGCCGCCGGCCATGGCACAGAAGCGCTCCATCAGCTCCCAGTTGTTATCATTGTCGAATTCGTAGCTATGGCCCCATACATACATCAGATAGAGATACTGGCGCTTATGCAGTCCTATAAAAGTCTCCCCGTGGGCAAGCAAATCCCGGTTATGGTGACAGGTGGCCTGCCACTCCAGCCAGTCCTCCGGGAGGGCGAAACCGCCGCTGCTCTGGACAGTACGGGCATATTCGATGCCCAGATGCGGCAGCAGCCCCTTGATCTCCGCCGTATAGGACCCGTTCGGATAAGACATTCCGCGGACCGGCTGGCGGATTAGCCCTTCCAGTACTTTGCGGTCCTCCATAATCTCCTCAACGATATACTCCTGCGGGCAGCGTGCCAGGGTCGGATGGCTCCGCGTATGCGTGCTGACTTCATGACCGCGGTACAAGGCGGCGACTTCCTCTGCCCGAATACGGTCCCCTTCTCCAAGCAGTCCCGAATTCAGGTGAAAGCTACCCTTGATTCCGTGCATGTTGAACAGGCCGACCAACCGTTCATCTGCCCGTCTGCCGTCGTCATAGCTCATCGTCAGCGCCTTATGCCGGCCTTGCGGATAGCAGTAATACACTCCGGACATTACGGTTAAGCCTCCTTTGCATATGAGAATGAATGATCTATATAAGACACACTTAGGATCTGAACTATATGGCTTGAACTTGTAAAAGACTTCCTCTGCAGAACCTTGCGCTAGCAGGTCTGTTGAGTGTAATAATGAGGAGCAGATAGCAGTTATAGAATGATGGCCAGTTGATGGACGCCCCTACCTTGCGGAGCAAGGATTTCGTCCATGCAGCAAGTCAGATTCTTAAGCTCACTTTATATAGTTGTATTTCCTGCACTTAAAATACGGCAAAACACGGGTTTTGCCGGGTTAACTGTATTCTGTACAATTAAAAATCCCGAAACGTCTTCTTTTCCAAATATGTGTACTTTTAACTGCATGAAATACAATTAAAGCTCTCGCAGTGCAATAATCGATCGCTTTAGTTGCACAAAATACAGTTAACGGTTCGGCCCTAAGGGAGCGTCACAGAAAGCCAGCATTTCAAGCAAGGAACCCGGTGCTAATACGAAAGTTTACCGGTTCAATCCTCCTGCAGTGCGAAATTTCCCCTATCGCCTCTTTTTTTCTTTTCGTTCCGCCGGGCAATCAAGGAGCATAGACAACCAGATCACTATACTCTGCAATCAGCGGTGCCATTTGCCGGAAGCCGATTCTGCCGCCTGCCAGCAGCGGGCCGAAGGACGAACCGTCATCCACCCAGTGCAGCAGCGGCAATCCGTCCACGGCAAAGGTCACCGCAGGACCCTGCTTCACGACCAGCATGCGGTAAGCTCCGGTCATATCGGCAACATCCGGCAACGGATCAGCGCCTTGCGCGACAAGGTGGAAGCCGTAGCTTTTGCGCAGATTGCAGGTGTGAAAGGACCGCTCCTCTTCCCACATCCGGCGGAAATATGAGATATGGAAAGCATTCATCTCCCCATGATGGTACTGGTCATACTCCCCCGTGCGGACCGGCAGGGACGGATCAAACAGATCCTTGCCCCCGGCGCCTGCAGCAGCGAAGAACAGAATAGCCAGTCCGGGTTCCCGCAGCGGGCGGAACTTCCACGATACCGCAAGCTCCGCCGGACAAACCTCCGGGCACCAGAAGACCACATTCGCCTGCTGCCCTTCTTTTGCATCCCGTTTACTCTCCAGCCTTAAACGTCCCTGCGGAAAGGTGGCTATGCCGTCGCCTTCCATCCGGAAACCTTCCACATGTCCGGGTCCTTCCAGAGTATTGCTGTAGATCTCCCGCCAGCCTTCCGGAATCAGCGTCAAGTCCTGCTGCGCAGTCACTCAGCCGCCACCGCCTTTCCGGCATCTGCCTCTGCTCCTGCTCCCCGCTCCGGAAGAGCTTCAGCAATCAGCTCCAGGGCAATGATCGTGTTCAGCGACCACTGCGAAGCTTCATTCGTATTCATCCAGCCGATCTCATGGAGCGGTTCCAGATAAGTAACCTGCGTCTGCTCTGCCTGAAGGTCAACGGCTCCGAACGGATTCTCCAGCAGGATGTTCCAGCAGCGTTCAGCAGTAGCCCGGTCATCCTTGTACCATGCGCCATAGGCGGCAATAGCCACACTCAGCACCGGATGCTCAAACCGCAGCCTGCCTGTAATCGCTCCTCCGGTAATGACATCCTTCTCTTCCTGAGGCAGGTTGTAGAACACGCCGAATTCCGCGAGCATATCCTCCCACTCCGGGTCCTCCAGCATCATCGCCAGCTCGAACCATACCTGCGGCCCGCCCATGCTGATCGCCAGATGCCGTCCCCAGTTGTCATCACCCATAGCGCTCAGAATTCCCGTCTTGGGGTCGTAGCCATAGGTTGGACCGGAGATCAGCCGCAGATTGGCCGCTTTGATACAGTTGATTCCCGTTATGATTTTGTCGCGGTACGCTGTATCTTCATACCGTTCCCAGCGGGTCATCCAGTTGGAGCTGAACGCCGCCCAATCCGGGCCTACCCGCACATGGGTCGGAAATTCATCCTTCGGAAAATAAGCCCGCATCGGGTCCAGCGTCACCGTGGAATAATCCGCATCCTTCACACTGTCCATGATGTCGCCGATCCGCTCATCGCCGGTCAGATAATAGAAGTAGCGGTGCAGTCCGGCCATAGCTATCCGCGCTTCCTTGCAGCCGCAGCCCCAGTGCACGACATTATGCCGTGAGCCAAGGCCCGCGTATTCCCCGAAATGATAAACATCCACCTCGCTGGTGTGCCGGGTCATTGCTTCCGCCATGCGGAATAGATCTGCGCGCCCGGTCCGCAGGAAGCTGAGCCACAGCCACATATTCGGCACCAGCTCGGCATTCTGCCAGGCGCAGCCGCCCAGATCGTAATTCCAGACATGGCGGACCGGATCATAGCTGTGCATGAAGTCGCCATAATCCCAGAAGCCGTACCATTTCCGCTGCCCGATCTCCGACTGGTAAAAGGAGAGGATGCCGTCCAGCCGGTCCTCCAGGCAGGCCTTGGCCGGTGTGCTCCGGTCCGGCAGGCTCCACAGGCCGAACGCCCGGCTGCGGTGATAATACTCCGGAGCGCAGACCAGCAGCGCCGATTCATCAGCCTCCTGCTGCATCTGCAGCAGCTGTGCAGTTCCCGGCGTTTCCGCGGTGCACCACAAGGTCAGCTCGTTGGTGCCCGCAATACCGTACGGCGTAGCACGCAATTCATCCGCGCCTTCGTAGGAGGACTCCACATGCGTCTTCGTATCGTAGTGGCGCAGGTCCATGGCCGGAACCTCCGGCGACCAGAACCAGACCGTTAACGCTGCTTCACTGCCGGAGGTGCCGGTAATCTCCAGCCCGGACGGGTGCTTCCGCCAGAAGTTCTTCACTCCGGCAGCCAGACCGCCGCATTCCGAGCCGACATAGCTTAACCCTCCTGCCCGCCGGCCTTCTGCCCCCTTAATCCACGTGCAGCCGGCCCCTGTCCGCTTATGGATCACATAATGCTCGGACGAATCCTGAACGAGCTTGAAGCTGTCCCATACTGCAGAATCCTGAAGCAGTCCCGTGAAATACGCATCCTCCCCCGGGTCAAACTGCTGGAGCTTTCCTTCCAGCTGCCCGGCGAACATACCGGCGTATTTGCCTTTGGTCCTGCGGGTATGAAGCGTCTTGGGCGACTCGCTGAAGATTCCTTCACTGCCCCCCAGCCGGACATGGCGGTTGTACAGCGGACCGCTTAGCGGCACCTTGAACACGATGCCCAGCCCTTTAATGAAATCCTGCTGCGGATTGCCGTCATAATGAAAGGTATGCACCAGCCGGATGGAATCCAGCCCGGCATAGAAGTATAGCCGCAAAGTATAAGGAAGCCATTCTCTGGCTCCCCTTATACTTCTATGCCTGCCTTCCAGACGAACCACAGCACGCAGCGGTCCGGCTTCTTCCAGACTTGCCCTGCGGGTCACGCCCGTAAAGCGTTCCTGCCGCAGTGTCAGCTCACCGCTAAGCGTATCGCGCTGCTCGCGGAGGCAGACCAGCTCACTTCCGCTGCACAGGAGCTGCTCTGAGCGGCAACCCTGCTGCTCCACGCCAGCACCCGCGCCCATGCCTGCACCTGAACCCGCACCTGTATCCGCGCCCACATCTGCACCTGCACCCGCAGACAACGCCGCACTATCAGCAGCCTCCGCAGCTCCGGAATATCCATGATCGCTGCGGGAACCTCCGGATTCCTCCGGAGCCCGGCGGATAATCCGGGAGATTGGTCCCGCCCCCCGCTTGCCCACGGTACACAGGATGGTGCCGGTATCGACAATATAGGCTTCTTCTGTTTCTTGAACGGACACCTGCAGGGCTGCCGGCATATCCCCCGGCACTACAGACCGTTCCAGCGTATAACCCTCCGTACTCCCGTCAGGGCATACGGCCGAATGAAACGACCACTTGATGCTGCCGTCCGGCCAATAAGCGGCAGGGCGGCTCTGCAGCGGCAGACTGCAACCTTCACCCGTCCCGTTAAGACATAGGGCGGACAGGTCCCCGCGCTTCAGTTCTCCCTTGGACCAGGGTACGCCCCAGGTAACCCCCGCAGCAGCAGCTGGCTGATTCAACCAACGTAATTGTATTGGAATGGCTGAGGACAAAACGGTCATCTCCTTATGTGACATCACCGATCACAGAGACTAATGATCCGAGCCGGAGAAAGCTGCTTATTCGTGCACGGCAAATGAGAAGCCCTTTGGTACCTCTCTCACCTGATTCCGTTCTCCTTCTCCCCTTCATGCCGGCTCAGTTCACGGTAGCGTGTCGGAGTGATGTCCTCCTGTTTTTTGAATATCCGGTTAAAATAGCTCTGCTGATAGCCGACCTGCTGGGCGACATCGTTCATTTTCAGATCCGTATCGCGCAGCAGCTCCTTGGCTTTGTCCAGCCGCAGCTCTGTTAAATAATCAATAAAATTAATTCCGGTTACCCGTTTAAAGGACTTGCTGAGCAGAAAAGGGCTGGTTCCCGTATAATCCGCACAGCTGTCCAGCGAAATATTGTCCATATAATGCTGCTGAATGTACAGCATGGCCTGTTCAACCGTCCGCCGGATACCGGCGTCCGAACGTTCGCACAGCTCCTTCAGGAATGGGGCCACCACATGCCCGCGGAACCACGAGAGGATCAGGCCCGGCTCATGAATCTGTGACAGGCTTGCATACAGGTTCTTGCCCTTGAACAGCTGATTCGGGGCAATCCCTGCCTCAAGCACCGCATGCAGGATCGCGCCGAGCAGATGCAGCATTCCCTGCTGCACGTCAATGACCTTCGCGCCGCCCTCGGACAGTGTCTTCAGGAACTCCTCCAGCAGCCGGTCCGCCTCATCCGCTTCACCGGTACGCAGCGCCTGAATCAGGCCGCGCTCCAGCGCGAACGAATACTGCGGCAGCTGCGTGCCTTGCCCTTCCCGTTCCAGCTGCTCCAGGCTGATTACCTGGTTCCCGCCTCCATATCTGCGGTGGCTGGCTGCCTGCTTCGCCGCTTCGAACGAGCGCGGAATGCCGGAGATGCTGTTCACCTCTGCACTGTACGCTACAGTTGCCTGCAGCTTAAGCATCCGGTTGATCGTGGCTGCCAGTTCTTCACCGAAAGCCTGAACCCGCTCCGGCTCCGGGCCGCTTCCCTGCTCAATCAGCAGAATGCCCGACGTAAGATCATGCAGATTAACGGTCTCGGCCCGCCCGAAATGCTCAGCAGCCAGTTCGCCGATGATGTTCACCGCCGCGAAGGACACCAGGCTCTCGTCACCGCTGCGGAACTTGGCCTCCAGGCTGGAGATTCCTGTAAGCTGAATATACAGCACCACAAAAACGCAATTGTCCACTTCCCACTTGTACTGCTTCATCCGGCTCTGCAGATCCTGTTCGGAATAGGCATACAGATAACCCTGGAACAATTGATGCAGAAAGCTCTGCTGCACATGCGGAAGCTGCTCCGAAAGCGTGTATTGGAGGGCATGCCGCTGCCCGTGAAGATTCTGCCAGTGCCGCTCAATCAGCGTCATCTCGTCCACCCGGCCTCCGGAGGCCGCATGCTCGGGAAGCAGCGTCTGAAGCAGGCGGCGGACAGGCGAGTAGATTTTGCGGGAAGCAATCCAGGAGAGGACTGCCGCGAGCAGCAGCGCGCATAAGCTGACCAGGATGATCATCCGGGATAATCCCACAACCGGTGAAGTCACACTGGATATCGGAGAAGCCGACACATACATCCATTCATTCGCAATCCGGGAGAAATCGCCGTAGGTCACCGCGAAAGTAACTCCGTCCCAGTCATACAGGAACGATGTGCTGTCTTTACTGCCCCTGTCTGCAATCGCCTTCTGCAGCGCAGTCACAAATGGTGTAGCGGCATCGATACCGTTGCCGGAGATGAACAGTCCCCCGGACTTTTGCTGCATGAATACTTCCCCCGTGTTGTACGGGGTCATGGTCCGCAGCATGGCGGATACCTTCTCTGTGTCCATCCGCAGCAGCAGTGCCCCGAAGGGCTCCAGGCTTCCGCCGGGAATATGATGCACCAGCGTCAGCTCCTTCTGCTCCGGCTTGGCCGGATCAAACGCCCATTCCGTCCAGTAGGTACTGCGCTCCTGCTCCAGCAGCTTCCCGTACACTGCATCTTCTTCGGGCGCCAGTGTCCCGTATTCCGTGCCGAACAGCACCGGCTTATCGCCCGCCAGGTACAGCTCCACCTGCCGCGCCATCGAATTCGAGCCCTGCATGACCACCAGGGTTTTGGTAATATCCCAGGCCCGTTCATGATTCAGGGTGAAATCCATGTTGCTCAGGCTGTAGTCGAACTTCGGCTCGAACGCCCAGTGGGCCAGCATCAGCTCCAGATTGGACAGCTGGTCATTAATGTTGTCCGCACGCTGCTCGATCTGCCGGTTATGCATACCCAGCAGCTCCTTCTCCAGATTGCCCCCTGCCATAAAGTACACAAGGGACCCGATGATCAGGCCGGGGATAGACGAAACGATCAGCACAATAATGAGATTATTGCGGTAATACCGGCCCTTCCGGCCGGTACGCCCCCCTGTATATCCCTTTCGTTCCCCTGCCGTTCCATTCTCCATATCATTCACCAGCCGAATCCATAGTTTAGAGTTGCAGCCTTACGGCTATAACGGGTATAAACCGGCTGGTGCCTGGAGCAGTGCCGGACTTACTTGCCCGTCTTCGAGTACAGTTCGTTCATTTCATTCACAAGCTCGTCCCCGCCTGTCTTCCGCCATACCTCAAAAGCCGACTTCAAGCCCGCTTCGTCAATCTGGCCGACAATGAACTTGATGCGTGCATCATTGATTACATTATCCAGCTGCGAGCCTTTTTGCGTATATACTGCAGAGATCAGCGCTTCGGCAGGATTAGTCACAATCGTCGCTTCATTAGCCTTCTGTACCTCTGTCTGCTTCAACCGCAGGGCAGTCTGCTTCACCAGCTTCGCCTTGTCCTCCGGAATGAACGGCAGCATCTGGTTGAGACCTTCCACTTCCGATTCCAGCAGAACCGTATCGCCTGAGCGTTCAATATATCCGTCCACCAGATTATAATGGACACCTTCAATTCCGTAGTTCAGCATCGTCTGCAGATCCTCTTCGTTGAGCCGGTCCAGGAAGGTCAGCACCTGCTTCAGCTCTTCTTCGGTCTTGACCGAAGACTTCGGTATAGCCAGCATGCCGGAGAAACCGGAAGTTGGAAGGGTATGCAATGCTCCGTCCGTTCCTGTCACCCCGCCGATGACATCCATATAATGACGGTCAGGCTCATCCTTGCCTTCCTTCTGGAGTGCAGCATGAATCTTGTCATCAAGCCGTGCCCCGTTGTCCACCACATCGACAATGACACCGGCCTTGTTGTTGACCACCGGATCATTCCACTTGGAGCTGTCCATCACCGCAAAGTCGGAGTTGATCAGCTGCTCATCATACAGCTTTTTCATGAACTTAAGCGCTTCCAAGTACTGCGGATATTCATGCTCAGGAACCAGCTTGCCATCCTGTACGCCCCATTTGTTCGGGGAACCGAACCACAGCTTGATTGTATCGAAGCCGCTGGCCCATCCGCCGGTCCACTTCACCAGCACCATGCCGTAGGTATCCGCCTGACCGTTGCCGTCAGGGTCCTGTTCTTTGAACGCTTTTAGCATATTATAGAAATCATCTACAGTCTGCGGAGCTTCAAGCCCCAGCTTCTCCAGCCAGTCCTTGCGGAAAACCACGCCGTTGCGGCCCAGCGCCCGTCCTCTGTAGATTCCATAGTTCTTGCCGTCAATGGCCGAGTTGTTCAGAATGACTTCCTTCGCTCCGCCCAGATTCGGATAATCCTTCAGGTACGGACCTACCTCCCAGAAAGCGCCCGATCTTGCCGCATTCACGAAACTTGAGGCTTTGACATCGCCTACATAGATAATGTCAGGCAGCTTGCCCGAAGCCAGCGTGATATTGAATTTGTCGGTATAGGAAGCGTTCGGCACCCATTCAAAATGGATTTTGGTGTTCGTCAGCTCCTCCAGCTTAGCGGCAACCGGACTGCCGTCCTTCGGATAATTCGTTTTGAAAATCGGCAGCATCAGCGTCAGATCCAGCGGTTCTGCAGCTTCAGTTCCGCCAGACGCATTCCCTTCACTTGAGGCAGACTCCTTCTGCCCTGCAGCATTATTCTCCTTATTGCCGGCACAGCCGGTGAACACACTTAAAATCATAATAGCAGCTAGTAACATAAACAACCATCGTTTCAAATGTATGGAACCTTCATTACGCACAATCTTCATTACTTAGCCTCCCTTTGTATGTTGGCATACCCTTTTACCCTTTAACCGAACCGAGCATCACCCCTTTGGCAAAGTGTTTTTGCAGAAACGGATAGACGCACATAATCGGCAGTGTGCCGACCACGATAACTGCCATTTTGATCGACTGCTCAGGCGGCTGTACGAAATTCGGGTCCATCGAGCTGAGATCACCGGCTGCCGACTGGGACAGCATAACGATCTGGCGCAGCATCACCTGCAGCGGCCACTTGGACGGATCATTAATGTAGAGCAGCGCCGAGAAGAAGTTATTCCAGTGCCCGACCGCATAAAAGAGGGTGAACGTCGCCAGCACGGGCTTGGAGAGCGGCAGTACGATTTTCCACAGCAGCCCCAGCTCGGTACAGCCGTCGATGCGGGCCGCCTCCTCAATCTCGACCGGAAGCTCCTGGAAAAAGTTTTTGACGATAATCAGATTGAAGGCGCTGATCGCCCCCGGAAGAATCAACGCATTCAGCGTATCCAGCAGCTGCAGCTCGCGGATCACCAGATAGGTGGGAATCATCCCGCCCCCGAACAGCATGGTGAAAATAACCAGATTGAGGATTACATTGCGGCCCATCAGATAACGTTTGGCCATCGGATACGCCATGGTTACTGTGAAAAACAGATTGACCGCCGTACCGATCACCGTCACATACAGCGATACCCCGATACTTCTTACAATGGTATCCGTGGAGAAAATGAACCGGTAGGCATCAAACGAGATCGTAGTCGGAATCAGAAAGACAGCGCGCTTCGTAATTTCCGCCTCGGTTGCGAATGAACCGGAGACCACGAACAGAAACGGCAGGATTGCGGCAATTCCGATAACTCCCAATACAAAATAATTAAATACGTCAAACGTAATCTCTCCGGGGCTCTTATAATGTTTAGCCACGCACACAGCCTCCCTCTCAATAAAGTCCCGATTCGCCCGATTTCTTGGCGAGCCAGTTGGTGCCGAGCACCAGTACAACCCCGATCACCGATTTGAACAGTCCGACTGCGGTGCTGTAGCTGAACGCCCCCTGTGTGATCCCGAGTGCATATACGTAGGTATCAAACACCTCGGCCACCTCACGGTTCAGCGCATTCATCATCAGATAAATCTGCTCAAACCCATTATCCAGAATGGTTCCCATCCGCAGAATCAGCAGAATGACAATGGTGCTGCGGATCGCCGGCAGCGTAATATGCCAGGTCTGGCGCCAGCGGCTGGCCCCGTCCACTACGGCTGCTTCATATTGCTCAACATCAACACCGGCCAGCGCCGCCAGGAAGATAATCGTCCCCCAGCCGCATTCCTTCCAGATGGTCTGGAGGATGATCAGCGGGCGGAACCAGTCGGGGCTGGCCAGGAAATCGATCTTGCTCCCGGTCACGGAGTACAGGAATTCGTTGACAGCGCCGCCCTGTGTAGTCAGGAACACATACGATATACTGGCGACGATGACCATGGATATGAAATGCGGTACATAAATCATCGTCTGAATCGTCCTTTTATAGAAGGACAGCCGGACTTCATTCAGCAGCAGTGCAAGTATGATCGGGGCCGGAAAAAAGAACACCAGATTATACAGCGACAACACGAGTGTATTGCGCAGCAGCATGAAGAAGTCAGGATTCTGGAAGAACGTGCGGAAATGCTCAAGACCGACCCAATCGCTTTTCCAGAAGCCCAGAAAGGGCTGATAATCTTTAAACGCGAGCAGCACTCCCCACATGGGTACATATTTAAATACGAGAAAATACAGGAGTCCCGGGGTCAGCAGGATGTAGAGCCATTTGTCCCGCTTCAGACGTCTGAAGCGCAGCTCCCGCCTGCTGCGGTAGGTTGCAGCAGCATGTATATCTGCTGTCCCTATTGCCGCTCCTTGCTTCATTACATTCACCTCCATATAGATAAGCAGCCTTGCACTGCCGTGCCTTGGCTGCGCTTCCTATTATGGTTTCAGCAGATTTTTCCGGCAATCGGACTTTTTGGACAGGGGCCTGTCCTGCCCTGATCCGCCCCGCTACAATAAAGTGCAAAGCCGGCAAAACTTTACTATTGCCTGCTGCACGGGGGGCAACTATGATGCCGGGAGACCAAAACGCTCATACTGGGCTCCCTGGGAGGTAAAGCAAGTGAATCATAAGCTATATTACGGCGCTGCATGGTACCCCGAGCTCTGGGGGGAAGCTGAACGGAAGCATGACCTTCAGCTTATGAAGGAAACCGGCATCAATCTCGTCCGGGTGGGTGAGTTCATCTGGTCGGAGCTGGAGCCGGAGGAAGGCTCCATTGATATCCGGCCCTTCGCTGAGCATATCCGGCAGCTGCATGCCCACGGCATCGACACCATAATGTGCACACCGACGGCCACTCCGCCGGTCTGGCTGACACACGGGCACCCGGAACGCCTGATCATCAGGGCGGATGGGGCGGTTATGGGCCACGGGTCCAGGCAGCATGTCTGCACGAATCACCCTTATTTCCGGCAGCGGGCTGCGATAATCACTGAACAGCTGGCAAAAGAGCTGGGGCAGCTGCCGGGTCTGGTCGCCTGGCAGCTCGATAATGAACTCAAGGCACATGTGTCAGAATGCATGTGCGGGACCTGCAAGTCACTATGGCATGAGTGGCTGGAGAGCCGCTACGGCAATATCGGGAAGCTGAATGAAGCCTGGGGAACGGGAGTCTGGAGCCAGACCTATCAGCAATTTGATCAGGTGCCGCAGCCGGTGGCTACTCCCTTCCTGCATAACTCATCTCTTGTAACCCTGTACCGCCTGTTCCAGATGGAGACAACCGCCGGATTCGCAGCTGAGCAGGCAGCGATTCTCCGCCGCTATTCGCCAGCTCCAATAACCCATAACAGCAGCGTCGCTTTCCATGTGGACAATGAACAGCTGTTCCGGGAGCTCGATTTCGCCTCGTACGACACTTACGCCTCCCAGACCAATAAGCACGCCTATCTGCTGAACTGTGATCTGTGGCGGAATATTAAGCCAGGGCGGGACTTCTGGCTGCTGGAGACCAGTCCGGCCTATGCCGGTTCGCTCATGAGCTACGGCGAACCCCATCCGGACGGCTATCTCACCGCTGAAGCTGTGTCTGCCTATGCGTTGGGGGCACGGGCTTTCTGCTATTGGCTGTGGCGGCAGCAGCGCACCGGTAGCGAGCAGACGCACAGCTCCATCATCAGCGCCTGGGGGCAGCCTGCGCTCGGTTATGACAATGTGCGGGAAGCCTCCGCAGCGCGCCTGCTGATCGAGCCGCACCTGCTGGCTACCCGGCCGGCGCAGGCTGAGGTCGCAATTACCTACTCGGACCGGACCAAGGCGTACCTGGCGACAGAGCCGCACCGGAAGCTGAACTACCGCTCCCTGCTGGGGGACTTCTACAAGCGGATACTCGATATGGGCATACACCGTGACCTGCTGCCCGAAGGTGGAGACCTTAGCGGCTACAAGCTGCTGTTCACCCCTTTTGTGCATTATCTGTCGCCGGAATATATGCAGAAGGCTCTCAGCTTTGCAGAGGCTGGCGGTATCTGGATCGCCGGTCCGCTGAGCGGAGGCCGCACGGCCGACCATACCTTGCATACCGATGCTGCACTGGGCGGGTTGGAGCGCATCGCCGGGGTAAACACCAGATATGTCTACCCGATGGAGGGAACGGGCAGCATTGGCGAGGCCTTCGGCCTCTCCGCACCGCTGTCCCTGTGGAGCGCGGTGTTCGAGCCGCTGCCGGGCGGTGCAACCGTGACCGGCAGGATCACGGCAGGCCGGACGCCGGGCCTGGCCTTCCTGACCGAGCAGCCCTATGGCCGCGGAGCCATCGTAATGCTCGGCTCCCTGCCCTCCGGAGAAGCGGGGGACAAGCTGCTGTGCGCGCTGATCGATCATTATGCAGCCCGGGCCGGTGTAACTCTGCGCAGCGATGTCACCCCGGGCACGGTCGTCTGTCCAAGACACGGAGCGTCCGGTGAACTATGGACGATCGTGAATATGGATGGACTCGGAGGCAGTGTAACCCTGCCGCGGGGCGGACAGGATGTGCTGAGCGGTGAGCACGTGCCAGCCGGTCCGCTGACGGTCGGTGCTTACGGCTACAGACTTATTGCGTTGTAGGCAAGGGCGCCAAGCGGGCGGGGGAGAATTCATCCGGGCTGGAGCTGCTCCTATCTGAATCCGGCAGTAAGCAGCAGAGTTTACCGCCACTCCTCAGCCTCCTCAGGCCCAGGCTCTAATCGCACATCAGCTGCTCTGGCGGACTGACAATCCGCTAACCGGGCCAATCAGGCTGATTTGCGGGATAAGCGGACTCAGATTCCGCTTATGGGCCAGCCGGCCCCCATTTCGGGCACGAATGAACTGGATAGGGGATACTCAGTCCGCTTCGGCCTCAATATTGGGGTTTTCCGGGAAATAAGCGCTTTTCAGTCCATTTCACTCTGCTGACGCCCCTTGCTCCAGCACACTCTACCGTATCTTCGCAAACCTCTGCCCGGTAACCAAAAAGGCCAGCCAGAAGGTTCTGGCTGACCTAATCATACGAAAGACTACACCACCAGCATTCCCTCTGCCGGGTGTAGTCTTTTTTTATCGGATACCTGCTTCTGCTTATACGCCAGTCTTCTGTGCTTCATCAAGCTGCTGCAGCTGCTCTATCTGGTGCAGATGATTAAGCAGCTGCTGATAGTGATCGGCTTTTTTCTGGACGGTAAGCACCATCTTCTGGAACTGCCCTGCATCCTGTCCCGATTTCTCCAGAATACGCAGGAGATCGCCATTGATCTGCTCCACATCCTCCATGCTGCTCTCCTGCGACTCCTGAATCTTCTCCAGATGCTGGAAGACCTCTTCCTCCGCTTCCACGATCTCGTTCATGAATACCGTGGACTGGCTGATCTTCGCATTCGTCTCTGTCATCGCCGTTGTCCCGTCACCGGACTTGCTGTGAAGCTGCTCCATCACCTGGGTCATCCCCGAAAGGGAGCCCATGATCTCCTTCACATGACTGCGCGTGCTGTCGGCCAGCTTGCGGATTTCTGTGGCAACCACCGAGAAGCCCCGTCCGTGCTCTCCGGCCCGCGCCGCCTCGATCGCTGCATTCAGCGACAACAGATTCGTCTGCTCAGCAATATCCGTAATGATCTTCGCCAGCTGCTCGATGCTCCGGAAATGCCCCCGCAGGTCCTCATTCAAGGTGACAAATTCAGTAAATACCGCCGAAGCCTTCTGCATTTCAGCCGAGATCTGGATATTGGCCTCTTTGGCAAATTCAATTTTATTGGAGGAAAAAGAGAGGCTGCCATACATTTCATTGATGAGATCTTCGGTCTGCCCGCTGTTGGTCTTCAGATGCTCCAGCAGCTGCTGGGTCCCGCCGATCTTGCTGATCAGCTCACCGCTGCCCGCCCGTAAAGCCGCAAACTCCTCTACCAGCTGCGCCTCTTCCTTGAGAATCTCGTCAGTTTCGCGGCGGATCTGTCCGGCCAGGGTATAGGCGTGCATACCATAGGATTCAGTGGCCAAAGCGGGGGCAGCGTCAGCTGTCCCGCCAGTATTCTCTGGAGGCTCAGGAGCATTAGCCGCTGTTCCAGCTGTCTTTAGCGTCCCGGCTGATTGTCCGGAGCTGTCCGTTTTTTCAAGAACGGCTAGTGTATTATGACTTTGAACACCTCCGGCAGAGGTGCTTTTGCCCCATGAAGTGCGTAATCTGGTTATCCACTGCATAATCAATTTACTCCCCCTTATTCAACCAGCAGCAGAATCATGGTCTGGTTGGCATGCTTTTTATAATATTGCTCTCCGTAGCTGATGAAACCTGTAGTGTTGCCGCAGAATCCGAGCATAGTCCTGTCAAAATCCGCCCACAGACCGTCCCGGATGAAGAGCTGGTCCCGCAGCGTACAGTTAATGTTGAGCACAAAGGATGGCTTGTACGGGCTCCCGCCCAGCGTCTCTTCCAGCACAGCAAGCGGATCTGCCGCGCTCAGCACCTCCACATAAGTACTAGACATAACCTGGCTGTAAAATGTGACAGAGCCATCCGGGTTAATTGTCATCGGTGAGGCGATGATCAGATCGTCTTCGTATCTTTTGCCCAGCGGGCTGCTCAGGAAATGCTCTGCCAGGTCCGCCTCCGGGACACCAAGCACGCGCGCGTATTCTTCCGCAGCAGGACGTCCGTTGAAGGAATACACCGTTCTGCCGAACACATCGGCTTCTGTCACCAGCAGCGTTGTCCCGGTGGGAACATAAATATTTTCTTTAACCAGTGCGGTACGGCCCGGCATATTGAAGAAAATCCCCAGGTTCCGCACCCGTCGGCTTCCTATGTAAATATAAGTCTCTCCATGCTCATCATCCGCTGCACTTCCCCCGATAATCTTGAATTCCGGGGCAATGAAAAACAGCGAGGAGAGGATCGTCTCCTCCATCGCGCCTGTACCGTCACATAGCAGCAGCAGAAAGGCATTAGCGTTGCCTTGGACTTTGTGATATGAGGCACTTAGTACATTGCCGCTAAGCACGGGCGGATGCAGGATCTCCACAATATCGGCTATCCCTGATTCGTATTCGAACCCTGTGACTACGCCGCTGCGGTAGCCCTGCGGGGTATATTCGCCTTTGGTCGAGCACAATACCGCCCGGGAGGGTGCATGCCGGGACAATTCGCTGACTGCCGCAGCGGAAGCGAACAGCACCAAGCCTCTGCTGCTATCCAGTTGTTCCAGATGCCGCCTGGCTTCGCCCGGTGTGTTAAAAGATAAAGCTTTCATTATGTATATCAACCTTCCTTCGAGGGATCTCTCCCTGCAAACGTTACTGAAAAATTAAGCTTTAATTTTCAATACTTCTTATGGTAAAACCAGAACCGGGCCTACTGTCTGTGAATAATGTCGCAATTCCATCGGCAAAGCCTTATTTCCGGTGCAAAAATACGGCTGTCACGGGTGACTAAGGTTGAGCCGCTCACAGAAAGGCTGTATCATGAACATACTGTAGATACGATAGAGCGATGGATACGATGCCCAGAGCCGGGCATTACATTAGTAATAGAAAGGAGGTGTGAGACCATGACTTATTCACAGCGTTCCAGCCACCCTGCCGCCGCATCGGACTACACCTATCTGGAATACCAGATCGAATTAGCTGCAGAAGAATTGGCGGTGGCAGTAAAGGCGCAAGACGAAGTCCGGGCAGAGGCTATCCGCGAGAAAATTGCCAAACTCGAAGACGAGCTGGCGCTGCTTGAGGATTAAGCCTGATTACATCTGATTACATCTGATTACACCTGACTACACCTGATTAAGCCGATTATTGTAGTACCGTCACTTCTCGATTCGATTCTATCTCTAACAATAGATCATGTGATAATGATTATCAATGACAAAAAGATGTAGATTCCAGCAGCGCGCAGGAGGCACCTGTTTTCTCAAGCAAACCGATAGTCATTCGGTGCAGGCCGGGCTTCCGGCTGCTGCGGGGAATATGGGGTTGTTCTGGGTGTGTGCTGGGTGTTGGGCTGGGGGTGTGTTGGGTGTGTGCCGGATGTGTGCTGGGTATGTGCCGGGTGTGTGCTGAGCGTGTGCTGGGTTTGTGCTGGGTGGGTGCTGAGCGTGTGCTGGGTGTTGGGCTGGGGGTGTGTTGGGTGTGTGCTGGGTTTGTGCTGAGCGTGTGCTGGGTTTGTGCTGGGTGGGTGCTGGGTGGGTGCTGGGTGTGCTGGGTGGGTGCTGGGTGGGTGCTGGGTGGGTGCTGGGTTTGTGCTGAGCGTTGTTCCGAGCGTTCTGCCCGGCAGCGATTGAGTTTTTTTGAGCAAAGATTAAGCTTTACTGCCCGTCCAGGCAGAAATGTTGTACGTATTACAACTCGGCCCCCTAGTTTCCTGGGAGTTCGAGGGGATTGTTGTATGAAATACAACAATTGTCAGGATAAACCGCTTGGAAGAGGGGAAATGTTGCATTTCATACAACAATTCGCAATTTGAAGCGGATATAGGAGAATAATGTTGTATTTCGTGCAGGATTCTCGTCCAGAAAACCGGGCCCGCCCGGGGAGTCCAACCAAATCCCCCCACAAGAGCGGGGCTTGTGCTCGCTGACTACCACGCTGACCACAGATCACCTCACTCACTACCACACTGCTGGTTACCTCCTCACTACCACGCTGACTACTGATCACCTCACTCCTTACCACGCTAACTACTGATCACCTCACTCCTTACCACGCTAACTACTGATCACCTCACTCCCTACCACGCTGACTACTGATCACCTCACTCCCTACCACGCTGACTACTGATCACCTCACTCCTTACCACGCTAACTACTGATCACCTCACTCCTTACCACGCTAACTACTGATCACCTCACTCCTTACCACGCTAACTACTGATCACCTCACTCCTTACCACGCTAACTACTGATCACCTCACTCCTTACCACGCTAACTACTGATCACCTCACTCCTTACCACGCTAACTACTGATCACCTCACTCCTTACCACGCTAACTACTGATCACCTCACTCCTTACCACGCTAACTACTGATCACCTCACTCCTTACCACGCTAACTACTGATCACCTCACTCCTTACCACGCTAACTACTGATCACCTCACTCCTTACCACGCTAACTACTGATCACCTCACTCCTTACCACGCTAACTACTGATCACCTCACTCCCTACCACGCTGACTACTGATCACCTCACTCCCTACCACGCTGACTACTGGTTACCTCCTCCTTACCAGGCTGACTACTGATTACCTCGCTTACTACCACACTGAACACTGGTTACCTCATCCCTACCACGCTAACCACTGATTACTTGTCCACTACCACACTGACTACTAGTTACCTCCTTCCTACCACGCTGACTACTGGTTACCTCCTCCTTACCACGCTGACAACTGATTACCTCGCTTACTACCACACTGACTACTGGTTACCATGCTCACCACCTCGCTGACTACGATTACCTCACTCACTACCACACTGTCTACTGATCACCTCGCTCACTACCACACTCACTTCCTTGCGACTATTGGTTACCTCACTAACTACCACGCTGACAACTCAGGTACTTTGCAGGCACCCTAAAACAAATAAATCACCTTTCAAAAAAGAGGCTATCCCCCGTCATTGCTGACACAGCGGGATAGCCTCTTATGGTTTACCTGTTTGCCTACTTACCTACTTACCTATTTGCCTGTTTACTTATTCGCCTCTGGACTTCCCAGCCAGCAGCTAGAGGTTAGCCCAATTTCACCAGGCTGTAGTTCTTCTTGCCTTTGCGGACGATGATGAATTTGCCGCCGATGGCAAGCTCAGCGGTAATCTCCGTCTCCAGCTCGTTGACACGTTCGCCGTTAATGGAGATTGCACCTTTGGTAATATCCTCACGCGCCTGGCGTTTGGATGGCTCGATGCCCAGATCGACAAGCCAGTCGACAATGTTCTTCGACTCCTTTGTGGCGGTGAAGGTCGGCATTTCCTTGAAGCCTTCTTCGATTTCATCGGCAGTCAGGGAGCTGATATCCCCGCTGAACAGAGCTGCGCTGATACGTTTAGCCTGCTCCAGCAGCTCTTCGCTGTGCACGAAGCGGGTCATTTCCTCGGCCAGTGTTTTTTGCGCCTCGCGTTTATGCGGCTCCGTCGCCACCTTCTCGGCAAGCGCCTCAATTTCCTCCTTGCTCAGGAAGGTGAAGTATTTCAGGTATTTCACCACATCGCGGTCATCGGTGTTCGCCCAGAACTGGTAGAACTCGTAAGGTGTGGTCTGCTTCGGATCCAGCCAGATGGCGCCGCCGGCGGATTTGCCGAACTTGGTGCCGTCCGCCTTGAGCATCAGCGGGATGGTCAGGCCGAAGGCTTTGGCTTCGTTGCCTTCTTTTTTACGGATCAGATCCAGGCCGCTGGTGATATTGCCCCACTGGTCCGAACCGCCGATCTGCAGCTGCACATCCTCATGCTGGTACAGATGCAGGTAATCCATGGACTGCAGGATCTGGTAGGAGAACTCGGTGAACGAGATTCCGCTGTCCAGGCGGCTGGAGACTACATCCTTGGCCAGCATCGTGTTGATGCTGAAGTTCTTGCCGATGTCGCGCAGGAATTCGATGACGTTCATGTCCTTGGTCCAGTCGTAGTTGTTAACCATCCGCACCTGATTGTCGCCTTCAGTAATGAACAGCTTCTTCATCTGGGCCGTCAGCGCATCTACATTCTCCTGTACCTGCTCCAGCGTCTGCAGGGAGCGCTCGCTCTGGCGTCCGCTCGGATCACCGATCGTTCCTGTAGCCCCGCCGATCAGAATGACCGGACGGTGTCCGGCAAGCTGGAAGCGTCTAAGCATCATAAAAGGAATCAGGTGGCCGATATGCATAGTGTTGCCTGTAGGGTCCACGCCGCAGTACAGCGATACAGCCTTACTATTCGTTAATTCACGCAGCCCGTCCGCATCTGTCTGCTGGTTAATGGCGTCGCGCCACAGCAACTCGTCGATAATGTTCAACATGTACAGCCCCTTTGGTTTGTTTTGTGTGTAATTGGTATGCATTGAAAAACAGCCAGCTTACCGGGTAACTCTGCAATTCCCGAATTTGGGCAACAAAAAATCGCCCCTTGTCTATATAGACACAGGGACGATTATCATTAACCGTGTTACCACCCAAATTGCACAGACATCACATTCAAACATGTCCGTACCACTCTTCCGCGAGTTATCGTTCGCTTAGCTCCGCTTGGCATTACCCAAGATACTCCCGAGGTGTAATTCGCAGTCCATTGTATATACCGGGTTCCATCAACCCCCGGCTTTCTGGGAACAGGGACAAGTCTGCTACTGGCTCGTTCAACGTATACCAACTATAAGATTACAGAAAGTATAGCCGCTTCTAAAATCGTTGTCAATGCAGAGGCAGCGCCAGCCAGGAACGGCCTACTCCAAATCCGCTCCATTGCTGGCCATTGCCTTCTGGTACCAGTAGAAGCTCTTCTTCTTCTTCCGGTCAAGCGTTCCGTTTCCGTCATCGTCCTGGTCCACATAGATCACGCCGTAACGCTTGGACATCTCCGAAGTCGACGCGCTGATAATATCAATCGCCCCCCAGGCGGTGTAGCCCATGACTTCGACTCCGTCCAGAACCGCTTCCTTGACCTGAGTGATATGCTTGCGCAAATAATCGATCCGGTAATCATCCTGGATGGAACCATCCTCTTCGACCTTATCCTTCGCACCCAGCCCATTCTCCACCACAAACAGCGGAAGCTGGTAACGGTCGTACAGCTCTTTGAGCACAATCCGCAGGCCAATCGGATCCAGCTGCCAGCCCCACTCGGTAATCTTCAGGTTCGGATTCTTCACGGTGCTGAACAGATTGCCGCCGGTCACACCATATTTCTCAGGAGTAACTGTGGAAATAAGCGACGTATAGTAGCTGAAGGAGATGAAGTCCACCGTGTTCTCACGCAGCAGCTGCTCATCGCCAGGCTCAGTCACAAGCTGAATATGATTGTCGGCAAAATAACGCTTCATGAACGGAGGATAGCTTCCCCGCGCCTGTACATCGGTATGCATCAGGTTGAGCTGATTATCGATCTGGGCCTGCAGCACATCCTCCGGATCACTGGTCGCCGGATAATGAATCATACGCGCGAGCATGCAGCCAATGCGGAATTCCGGATTAATCTCCCGCCCTTTGCGGGTCGCGAGGCTGCTGGCGACGAATTGATGATGCAGCGCCTGATAGGACGCCTCGCGGATGTTATCCACCGTATCCTCTACTACCCCGCCGCCGGTAAACGGCTCGATGATGGTAGTATTGATCTCATTGAACGTCAGCCAATATTTCACTTTGTCGCGGTATCTGGTCATGACAGTCTCAGCATATTTCTCATAAAACGCAATCACCGCGCGGTTCCTCCAGCCCCCGTAATTCAGCACCAGCGACATCGGCATCTCATAGTGGGAGAGGGTAACCAGCGGCTCAATGCCATATTTACGCATCTCGTCGAACATATCATCGTAGAACTGCAGGCCCTTCTCGTTAGGCTCGGCATCATCCCCATTCGGGAAGATCCGTGACCAGTTGATCGACATGCGGAACACTTTGAAGCCCAGCTCGCCGAACAAGGCGATGTCCTCTTTGAACCGGTGATAGAAATCAATCCCGTAACGTTTCGGGTATCCTTCCGCTGAGGTATGCTGCATCCCGCGCTCGATCGTTTCACTGGTGACATGCATCAGCTCTTTGAGGTTGGTGTAATCTTTTTTCTTATAGTATGGCACCATATCTGCCGTGGACAATCCCTTACCGTCTGCGTCAAAGGCACCCTCTGCCTGGTTTGCGGCGATTGCTCCGCCCCATAGGAAGCCTTGTGGAAAAGTGGTCATTTTTTCATCTCCTCATTATTAATAATTCGCGGGCCAAAAGGCAGGCCGTAACTGCGGGATGTTTGGACTTCCGGCCACTGTTATGTTTGGATTTCCTGAATTTATTCCGCTGTCAGCGGTAGAAATCCAAACATAGCTTATGCTTCCGATGCGAGCTTTCCTGCGGAAAGCTTTCAGGCGGACGCTATCGCTCCTACAGTTCCAAACTTCCCTCCGTTACTAATAGCCTTTTG
Source organism: Paenibacillus sp. IHB B 3415 (assembly GCF_000802655.2). Lineage (NCBI taxonomy): Bacteria > Bacillati > Bacillota > Bacilli > Caryophanales > Paenibacillaceae > Paenibacillus > Paenibacillus sp. IHB B 3415. The sequence goes on from NZ_JUEI01000072.1 coordinate 23,863, forward strand.
TTAGGATGAAGCGGATTCGGAGGTGACAAAATTCTAAGCCAACCCGATCGCTTCGTTCCGAAATCACTAAGCTCAAACTCAGGCTAAGAGCAGAGCTGGCGCCTGGAAATAACTCAGGCTAAGCTCAACATTGAAGATCAAAAACTAAGATCCAAATTAAAGACCAAAAACTAAGACCAAAAACTAAGACCAAAAACTAAGACCAAAAACTAAGACAAAAAACTAAGACTAAAAACTAAGACTAAAAACTAAGACTAAAAACTAAAACCGAAAACTAAAACCGAAAACTAAAACCAAAATCGAAAGTCCAAATCGAAGATCCAAGCTAATTCCCATAAAAGACCGAAGATGCGACCAAAGCTAAACCGGCAACCTTACAGCTCAGCCTTCAACACCGGCTCACCAAAAGTTACTTCGCCCAGCTTAAGCGGCAGAACCTGCTTATAATCGGCTGTATTGGTAACGACCATAGCGGTCGTAATATCATAATTCTGGGCAATTTGCGCCAGATCGAAGGTGAGCAGCTTGTCGCCGGCCTGAATCGGATCACCGGCCTGCACATGCGCTTCGAAGAATTGGCCGCGCAGCTTCACGGTGTTGATCCCGACGTGGATCAGGAGTTCCATGCCGTCAGTGTTGCGGATAACCATAGCATGCTTGGTTTTGAAGACATTCATTACGGTACCGCTGACTGGAGATACGAGCTCGCCGACCGTAGGCACAAACGCAATGCCTTTACCCATCAGCTCATCGCCGAAGGTAGGATCATTGACTTCTTTTAACGGAATCGCCTTGCCAGTCATTGGGGCATAAGCTGTGCTGTCTGCGATAGCGGATGCCGGTTCTACCTCAACCTCTACCGGTGCGGGAGCTGCCGGGGTCACATCTGCCGGTTTAGCGGCGATACTGCCGGAAATCTGCTCCGCATCATCAGCTTCTTCCTGGAAGCCAAGTAACACTGTAACAACCGCTGCAACTACAAAGGCAATGACCATCCCGCCGAAAGCGTACCAGAAGGTCTGTCCAACCAATCCCGGCAGACCCGGGATACCGCCGTTACCAGCCAGGGCGTATGCCTTGGCGCCGAACGCCAGCGCGAAGCCGCCGCCTGCCGCACTACCAATCATCGCCGCGATGAACGGCTTTTTGTATTTCATATTGACACCGTACATGGCCGGCTCAGTAACACCCATGAGTGCAGTGAAGCTGGTGGACAGGGCGACGGATTTCAGTTTCTTGTCTTTGGCCCGGAAGAATACGCCCAGAGTAGCGCCCGCCTGACCCATATTGGAGATGAAGGTCAGCGGCAGGAACTTATCAAAGCCGAGTGTAGCCAGGTTGCTGATAATAACCGGGACCAGTGCGTAGTGCATACCCGTCATAACAATCAGGGACATCGCCCCGCCAAGCACGATCCCGGAGATCAGGCCGCCTTCATTCAGCAGCCAGTTAATGCCGCCGGACAATCCGTCTCCGACGAAGGTTCCCAGAGGTCCAATCGCGATCAGCGTTACCGGAACCATCACCAGGAGGGAGATCAGCGGAACGAGCAGCAGCTTGAGAGACGGTATGATGAAGCGGTCAACTGTTTTTTCCACGTAAGAAAGAATCCAGATTGCGAGCAGAATCGGAATTACGGAAGATCCGTAGGAGACCGCTGTTACCGGAATACTGAGGAAGGATACAGGGTTACCGCTGGACAATAGTGCACCCATATCCGGATACATCAGCGCCGCGCCGACACCAACTGCTATATACGGGTTACTGCCGAATTTACGCGCTGCGCTGAAGGAGATCAGCATCGGCAGGAAGTAGAATACGCCATCGCCAATCGCAGACAGGATACGGTACGTGTCTGTTCCCGCTGACAGCCATTCCAGGGTCACGAATAGAGCGAGCAGTCCCTTTAGGATACCTGCAGCCGTGATTGCGGGCAGCATCGGTGCGAATACACCGGCGATTGTCTCAAAAATCTTCAGAATCACATTCTGTTTCTTCCCGTCACCCTGCTTGTTTCCTTCCGCTGTCTGCTTGAGCGCCGGGTACTCTTTAACCATTTCGTCGTATACCTTAGGCACATCATTGCCGATAATGACCTGGAATTGCTCGCCCGAGATGTTGGTGCCCATCACCATATCCAGCTTTTTGAGCGCGGCCTGATCCGCTTTATGGTTGTCCTTCAGCTCGAAACGCAGACGTGTTACACAGTGGTACACCGACCTCACATTGGATACTCCGCCCACCGACTTGACGATTTGCTGCGCTGTTTCCTGGTGTTTCATTCGTCTTCCCCCCTAATTATTGGAATAAAAAAACCCGAATGAACACGTGCATACGCGAAAGATACGCATGCCGGTTTTCATTCGGGTTTTGCCTGATTGAACAGTAACAAGCCCCTTGTTATTTGGTTTTCATCAGCCTCTCCAGATGCAGGGTCAGATAGAGCTGCTCGGAATGGGTCATGACGTACTCGTAGTTCTTCAGGATAATTTGAAGGTCTCCGGATAATTCTTCTTAACCACCTTGTACAAATACTCCTCGGTGTCGTCATGGCTGGTACGGGTGATGACCCGCTGGCAGAAATATTTGAGATGCGTAATGAATCTGAAATAATTGACGCTGTCCTCGTCCAAATCCACGCCAAAATGATATTTGATAATGTTCATAATCTCCTGCAGCAGCTGCATCAGATGCGTCACATCGTTCATCGAGTCATTGACTTCGGCATTGATGAAATGAAGCGCGATATTGCAGATCTCATCCTTGGGAAAATCAATCCCCAGCCGCTCCCGCAGAATCGTCAGCGCTTCCTTCGCCACATCGTACTCGGCTTTGTAGAAATGCTGTACCTCCCAGGATAACGGGTTGCGGACAATCTGCTCCCGCTCCATCCGCTGCACGGCGAAATGGATATGATCCGACAGTGACACATAAATGCCGTCACTGATCTGCTTGCCCAGCTGCATACGCGCCAGAGTTACAATATCATCCGTCACCTGCAGGATTTCAACCGGCATTTCCGTAACAATCGCCTTGAAGCGCTCATAGATGGAGGAATCCTGAAGGCGGAAGACTTTCTCAATCCGCGCCTCATCAATGGGGTCCCCTGCCCGGAACTGGAAACCGATACCCCGGCCGAGGATAAGCAGCTCCTGATCCTTGTCATCTACGGTGCTGACGATATTATTGTTGAAAATCTGTTTGATTATCACTTTCAGCCCACCTGCTTTTGAGGAATAAAAAAGGGCAAAACAACAACGGAAACAAATCAATCATTCCCATTGTGGTTTTGCCCGCATTACCGGTAACAAGCCTCGGAAACAATTTAACATATGCTGAAAACGGTGTCAACCGTAAGTATCAGAAATCTGCTTTGCTAATTATGCCCATAGCAGCGCTCTTTTTATGACTGGCAGGATTATGGCAGTGCAGCGGTGTGACCTCAATGACTTCTGTGACTGTTGTGACTGTTGTGACTTCTGTGACAGTGAATCCATTGCATAGCCAATATAGTAATAGAGAGGGATTTACTGGTAAATATTTCTTCATCCAAAGGAGTGTTACTTCAATGCAGCTTAAGACAGGGGAACATGCAGGGATTTTTACAGGAAAACGTATTTCAGCCTGGTTTATCGTTGGCCTTATTATCCTGGAGATTATTTTCGCGATGACAGTGAACCTCCTTTTCTTTGAAAAGGGGACCTTCGATGGCATTAACCGGCTGACCCACGGGTGGATAAATGCCACGTTATGCGCGGGACTGCTCGGTCTCATGGTAATTGTCGTTATTTATTTATGGGCAATGCTCCGGATTCCGCTGCGGGATCTGGGACTGAGACGGGAGAAGCTACTGGCCGGATGCCTATGGACATTTGTGTTCTGGCTAGCGGTCAATGCAATGAGTGCCTGCATCAATCTCATTGCCGGTACAGCACTTACATGGAATCAGGACCTTGCCAACTTTCCGAATCTGTTTCTGGGCGCTTTACTCGGACAATTGTTCGGCAATGCCTTGCTGGAGGAGATCATCTTCCGCGGCTTCTTTTTTGTGCAGATCCATCATAGGTTGTCTGGATCGGGGAAGCCTTCCTCCCGCATAGTTAAGGCGATGCTCATCTCGCAAACAGTCTTTGCCCTCATGCATATTCCGAACCGGATTTACGGCGGTCTTCACGGAATGGAGTTTGTGTATGATTTTATCCAGCTGGTCATTCTCGGGATGCTGTTTGCACTCCTCTATGTCCTGACCCGGAATCTGTTCATCGTAGTGGGCATCCACTCGCTGCTGAATGTGAATCTGGTGATCTGGTCTAACAGCTACGCTACCACTGCATCGCTTACCTGTATGGGATTTGCCATTGGAATTCTTCTGCTGTTGCGGAGAAAGAAAGTACATAACCGGAAATCCGTGATACATTATTGACTGTACTATAAAAAAGCAAGACCCTCTTGCGGACGAAGCCGCAGGGCCTTGCTTAAAGGGTGCTAATTACCCGGACGAACAGGCTCTAGTGCATTTATCTGGGATACCGCGTAAGTCAGCTCCGTTAGTGCAGAACTCAGATCTGCAATAATAAGCTTCATTTCCTCATAAGGAGGGACAAAGGTGATACCAAATTCAAAAGTATAGCTGTAAATCTTAGGCTTGGATGGGTCGCTTAAATGACGGCTGTAGGCATAATCCTGCGTCGTCCCGCTGGTATAATACAATTGGGCCGACTCTTCAACCTTATAGGACTTGCCCCGAACAGCTTGTAACGCTGAGTTCATCCGGTTCCCAAGTTCCCGTTCCAGTTTCTCATCCTGCGGCGTAATGTATTCTTTGTAGCTGTCCTTTATAGTCTGAGAACTTTTCCCAGAAGCTCCGCGAATTCCTCTGTACTGCTGGTTCAAGAAGTTCTGGCCTGGGTCAGTGGTTTGGTTATTGTCATCCCCCCAGTTGAACATAATTTTCTCTCCAAAGCTGTGAATATCCACATAAAAACGGATTTGCGGGTACGTATCCAGAAGATACTTGATATTCTGCGATTCCGGCTCGGAGAATGGGGCTGGTCCAAGGTAAACCAGACTGTTTTTATCTGCTGAGGTACCGATTGTACTGCCCCACAAGAAATCAAAATTCCGGTTCAAATCAACGCCCATCGGTCTCCCGTTCTCATCAGGCCGGCGGTTCTTCCGCCACCAGAAGCCATTACCCGCCAGCTGATCATTCAATGAATCTTGACCATGGTTTTCCTGACAATACACCTTGCCATCCGGATTAACCTCCGGAAAGATAATTAGGTCCACAGATTCCAGCGCCTGCTTAATTTGTTCATAAGCAAAGCTTTTATTCCCATACTGAATAGGCTGTCTGCTTGTATAGGCTTGGACGAGCTTGGTTAACAAGTTAATGCAAATGTCAGAACCCCCCCACTCGCGCGCATGCACATTACCAGTAATCAGAATGGCCGGTTTCACTCTGGCTTGTTGTGGAGCGGCACTGAGCTTAACCGCACGGCATGTCCGCCCCTCCCACGTTCGGTTGGGAAGAGTGATCAGCGAGACCAGCCCGGGGTTTTGCCGGCTGAGCTGCAGTAATATATTATCGATTTCGTCCACAGTCATATAACCGCCACGCACCGACTCAGCTGTGAAATTGGCGGCTTGGGATTCGGACTCTAACCGGTTTCCATGGTATACCTCCTGCAACCGCTGAGCAGGAATATCTGTAGCATCCAGCTCGATCTCCAGAGTGTAGCCCTCTTTCTTCAACAGCTCCGCCTGTTCTGCAGACAGAATCCCGGAGACGGAATAATCGTCATCTTTTGTTTGCTTGGCACTGCTTCTAGCCAGATCCAGATTGTAATTCTCCAGCTCATGCAGCTTTTCCAGCGATGAAGCATGAATAACCGCTTGTACTACTTTCACTTTTATCATCCTTTCTTCTGCTTCGGGTTCAATAATGAGGTGAAGGACCAGCATGATTGCTGGTCCTTCATACAGTTATCTCGACACTTCGGCAATCTTAACGGTTTTATGACTGCACTTGGTAACCGGCCGTTCCATATGGCCCTGGTCGTCTGTGCACCACGACTGCGACTGGAAGGCGAGGAACAGGCCGAGCCATTTGTCCTCCTGCTCGAAATGAATCACAATTCCGCCATCCTGCCAGATGCCGTCGTCTTTTCTGTATTGCTCAACGTTCCCTTGATTCATATGAATGTTGTGAATACCGCCCGGGAAAGGCTCACCGTATACATAAATTTTAGCTGTTTCATCCTTGATGGCACGTTGCAGATAAGCATCCACTTTCTCATTCAAGTCATTATCCGGACCGTCTTCATTGAATCGAAGTGCGATCATCTTGGAGGGGTCAAACAGTCCGCCACGGATGTAGTCCAAGGCTATTTCATCACGGTTGGATTTACTGATTTTAGTAAAACCGTCTTTTAAGCTCTGCAGATGGGTAATCTGCTCAGAATTAAATTTATCACCGACCAGATATAACAGCTCCGAAGGAGTCTCTCTTGATTGAACATTGATGGCTAATTTGTATTCTCTGCCGTCAGCCTTGACTACCGCATGATAATGAGGTGTGCTGTCACCTGTGGGTGGTGCAGGTATTCCTCTGATGATCTTTCCTTTTAACACTCCGTATGGATTCAGCGGCATAATAATCGCTCCTTTTTAGTGTGTAGTTTGTGTTGTATGTGCTTGCTTCAATCGCTCAAGTGCCCATTTGGTTTTGGACATATCCTGCTCGAGCAGCAGCTTAGCCTCTTTGAACAGAGTAATGAATTGTTGATGCTTGTCCGCTGCTTCGGCTTCGGTGGCGTTCTTTATTTTCATTGTTGCTTCAGCCATGCGCTCTGCCCCGAGGGTCCAGACTTCCAGGTGAACTTTCTCCTGTTCCCATTTACTTTTATATTTCTCGGACCGGATAGGACCCATCACCCGGGTATCTGCTATAGACTTGAAGACACTGCTATCTTTAAAAGGCTGCGGGGCCTTGTCCAGGATCAGCTGCCTCCATTGTCCCTCCGGCTTGTCTTCCAGAGCAATGTCAAAGTCTTTTGCCAGAGATAACGCTTGCTTCTTGTACCCCCACTCGACTTCAAGTTCGTATTCTGCAAGTGTAAATCCTTCCTGCACCGCTTGTTCCATAGCGCTACGCATATCCGGATAATCCCTGATCCGTCTCTTGTAGGTAAGCTCCCATTTCTCTTCCTTGAAACGGCTACGGACAATCCACCCTGTCTCATAAAGCTTCAACTCAGGCGTATCGAGCAGGTGAATTTGCATTTTGTCCTTGAGTTGAAAGGATAGCCCCGCTATCTTGGGAAGCAGCTGTCCATCTCCCGCCAGCACCTGCTTAGGGTCAAGGAAAAGCTTGAATTCAAAAGACATTCCTTCGGGCATGATCGGACCTCCTTGTCAGGGTGCGGATTATGAATATGAGTTCAAATCCGGTTTATTGTTTCTCCAATACTCGGCCAGCAGCTCCGGTGCGGTCAGAAAGAGCAAGCCGTTACCTTCAGCTGCTTTGGAACTGCCCAGCGGCAAAGTACATCTGACAATCTGCGCATATAACTCATCTTCAGTTAACTTGCGGTTGAATTGGGATTCACTTTGATAATAGTTGAGCACAAGGGCTAATGCCCCAGCGACATGTGGAGAAGACATCGAGGTACCTGAAATTACTTTATAGGGTTCATTACGGTCAGGGACCAGATCAAGGGGATAACAGGACAGCACATTAACACCGGGGGCAGTCAGGTCAACCTCATTATTCTTCGTCAGGAGCTCGGCGTGCTCTCCGCTAAAATCAACCGCGCCTACAGAAGTGCATTCATTGTATGCTGCCGGGTAGCGTTTCTCATTCCGGTCACTGTTTCCAGCTGCGCAGACTACGATGATGCCTTCACCTACTGCCCGTTTAATAGCTTCATGCATGCCATCATGACCAGCTCCGGCAGAGAAGGACATATTGATGATTTGGACCTGCTGCTTAATGGCGTAATCAATCGCTTCTGCGATCCATTCCGGACGGCCGCTCCCTTTGCGGTTCAGAACCTTCAGAATCAGCAGATCCGCTTCCGGTGCGACTCCGACGACGCCCTTGTCGTTCTTGGTAGCAGCTATGGTTCCGGCCACATGGGTGCCGTGCCCATTGTAGTCCTTGTAGCTTTCTTTGGCGCCCCCGTCATCATCGGTGAAGTTCCAGCCCCCGGTAATCCTGTCCTTCAGATCCGGGTGGTCTTTGTCGCAGCCGGTATCCAGAACTGCAATTTTTACACCTTTGCCATATTTACCTTTCTCCCAAAAAGCCGGAGCCTGGATCATCTGCACCCCCTTGGGGATTTCTTTGATATGGCGCGTTACGTCATCGGCTTGAAAAGGCTGAAGCTCTACGGCATTGCTTGTGAGCGTACTTATTGCAGACATTGTGTAACCCCCACTCTGTTTTAATTATTATGAGACGGCTTATACACACTGAAATCGATCCGGTCAGCCAATTCAGGGAGATCAATAAAGGGATTCCGGTTGCCCTGAATTGCAAAGATCTCCTGATTTCTGTGCTTTTCGTATTTCAGGTTGGGCGGGAAGTCCTTATGCCATTTCAGGAGTACATTTATGTCTTGCTTTTTGACGTGCTTTGATTCAATACCTTTCGGATAGCGGAGAATGAAATAGAGCATTGCTCTCGCTACCACACCTTTGGCGTACTCAGGTTCGAATTCGCCGTCAAGCGCCCCGTCACCACCGACACCTTTGCCGCATTCTCCCCGCACTGTATCTGTTCTGAACTCATCGGGATTGTAGTCGGCAAAATCGACATATCGTTTATTTCCTCTGAATGAGTTGCATTTTTCTTCACAATAGAACAAATGATGTAAGTCACCACGCATCGGCTCAACTTCATTAAACCAGGATTGCGGAACAACATGCTCAACGTTTAATATATGTCCGGTAGAACTTACGCCACCCGCAGCAACAACCATAGCTGCATCTTCCTCAATAACCTTATGTGGTTCGGCTTCTTTGCCGGAATAAATGCTTCGCAGAAGTCCGTCGTCGTGCAGGTCTACTGAGGTTTTCAGATAAGTTCCACTTTCTTTATTTTCATCATTATGATGATATGGAACCTTCTTGGTATGTGTCTCCTCCAGCAACTGGGTTAATGCTTTGAACAATACCTTTCCATCCGGTTCATTCCGGTTCAAACGGGCATAATACTGTTCCACTTTGGCCTTATCCCTGACAGCGTCATAATACGCATTGGCATCGGCACTGAATCTCTCCAGATTGGCATCCAGCGTTTGCAGCTTGCTTACTGTACTTGACTGATCATTTGAACGAATTGAAGTCCCCATAGTTAACATCTCCTTGTAGTTTAGAAATCAAATGCATCGACGACCTCATAGCCCAGCCCTGCCCCTTGACCCCTCCACGCTCAAGCCTGTATCACCTGAAGCGTTGCTCACCCCTTACTGTTTATATTTTCTCTGGTACCTCCAAAAGGAACGGAGCTATTATGTGAAAACGTTCACTCGATGATACTTACTTTTATTTACATATTTGTTTTTTATCATTATCTACTTATGTATTTAATCAGAATGACCGTGTATAAAAGACCATAATTTTCATGCTGTACTCTTCACACCCCTTATGACGTCTCTGCTTGAATATAATGGATTTTATAAAAATTCAAATTAGTGAAAGTATATGGACGTTGTATTTTCCAGCACACTAGCCAGCTAAAGGAGACATGACATGAAACTCAAAGAAACCACGAATGAGATCCCCGCTAACCTTGATCCAAGACTGCAGCGGGTCATTGCTTTCAATCAAAGTGAACACAAAGAGGCTCATCCGCATTTGTTCAACGCAGAATCAGCGGAGACAGCGGATGCCCGTGAAATCGCAGTTATCGCCAAGGTAAGGGATATTGAGGCGTGGAAAAACCTGTCCGGAGTCCGGCAAATTGCCGACCTGGGCAGCGTGCCTGAGGAGCAGGAGAATGTACGGCTCGTCACCGCCCGGATTGCCGCAGACCAAATTGAGCAGATCCGCAAATCACCGGCGGTAATGAGCTTGAAGGCATCACAATTGTTAAAGCCCCAGCTCTTTAAGACCATTGAAGAAACTAAAGCCCGGGCGGATTTGCTGAATCAAAATACTAAAAGCAACGGCGGGAAAGGCGTTGTCATCGGGATTGTAGATGATGGATGTGACTTTACCCATAAGAACTTCATCCATTCAGACGGGACAAGCCGGATTCTCAGCTACTGGGATCAGACGGCCATTGCCTCTAGTGACACTGAGTTTGGATATGGCAAGGTGTACTCGCAAGAGCAGTTAAGCCGTGCTCTGCAAACAGATGCTCCGTTCACGGCGTTACACCTTCCTGATCCTAAAGATGATATTGAAGATTGGCACGGAACCCACGTTATGGATACCGCTGCGGGCAACGGTAACGGAACCAACACACCCGGTCCTGCTCCTCAGGCAGATATCGTATTTGTGCAATTGAATGCCGAGGATGTTCCATGGTCGGGACCTGACGCGGTAAAAGGGGATTTCGGGAGTTCAGTGCATCTGCTGGAGGCTCTGCAATACATCTATAAGCTCGCCGGAGACCGGCCGTGTGTCACCAATATAAGCCTGGGCACCAATGGCGGCCCGCATGACGGCACTTCTCTGGTTGAGGTCGGATTCGATACACTCCTAAGTGCTGCTAACAATCGGGCCATCGTATTGGCTGCCAGCAACTCTTATACTGACGGCATACACGCCAGTGGCACAATCCGCCAGAATGAGGTGAAGGATCTCAGCTGGATCGTGGAAAAATCAGACCGTACTTCTAATGAAATCGAGCTTTGGTACGATGCAGAAGATGAATTCTCCTGCCAGTTAATCACCCCGGATGGGCAGAACCTCGGTGAGGTTAAGCTCGGTACGACTCACCAGGCGGTCGGGAACCGGAATGAAATCCTGATCTTCATCTCCCACCGGAAACAAGATCCGAACAACGGTGACAATGTCATCAATATCTTCATGGAGAGAGGTTTACCGGCCGGTGCATGGACACTTAGACTGCGCGGAGAGAAGATCCGGTCAGGGAAATATCATGCCTGGATTGAACGGGATGATTTTGGCCAATCCCATTTCGAGGAACCGCTGGATAATACCCATACCCTCGGTTCAATCTGCTGCGGCAAAAAAACAATCGTGGTCGGTTCATACAGCGCCAAAGAAGCAGGCACACCACTTTCCTTCTTCTCCAGCGCCGGCCCGACACGGGACGGAAGACAAAAGCCCGAGATCAGCGCACCTGGAGGAAATGCCACCCAAGATGAACCTGATAAATTCAAGGTTCTAGCCGCTAAATCTGGATCAATAGATAAGGTTACTCCGATGATGGGTACCAGCATGGCGGCCCCGGCTGTAACCGGTATTATTGCCCTGATGCTCGCAGAAGCGTTGGCCCACGGCATTTCTTTATCCAGTGAAGAAATCCACGAGATTCTCCGCAAATCCGCAAGACCTATGTCGGGCAGCTGGCATGACCGTTATGGCTTTGGACGCATTGATGCTGCTAAAGCCGTACAATTAGTCGGCGAATTAACGCCTGTCCATTAAGCTCATCCGCAAAGGAGCCAACAACATTTGTTGGCTCCTGTTGTACATAGGACTCTTATGTAAAATGAATGTAATACAGAGTTAAACATTGAGCATATCCTTCTACCGCACGACATCGTGTGGTATCTTTGAAGTAGATACAGTTGCAACATCATACATGAAGTTATTTTCAGATACTTAGGCAAAGGAGAGTCAGCATTATATGAAGAGTATCGCTGTTTTTTGCGGTTCGAATGATGGAGCTTCGCCCGTATACAAGGAGTATGCTGTTGCTCTGGGCAAAGAGCTGGCTGCACGGGGCATCACACTGGTCTATGGCGGAGCCACTGTCGGCCTGATGGGCGCGATTGCTGATGCCGTAATGCAGGCGGGGGGACGCGTGATCGGGGTTCTGCCCCATTTTCTCAAAAAAAGAGAAATCGAGCACACCCGCCTGACCGAACTGATTATGGTGGACTCCATGCACGAACGGAAGCTGAAGATGTCTGAGCTTGCCGACGGATTCATCGCCATGCCTGGCGGGCCGGGCACGATGGAGGAGTATTTCGAGATCTTCACGTGGGCGCAGCTCGGTCTGCACCAGAAGCCCTGCGGGCTGCTGAACGTCAACGGTTATTACGATCCGCTGATTGCCCTGTTCGGCAACATGGTCCAGGAGAAGTTCATGCAGGAGAAACAGCATTCCATCATGCTGAACGATACGACTGCGGAGGGAATTCTGCAGCAACTCGCTGATTATACCCCGCCTCCGGTGAAGAAATATCTTACAGATGAGCGGACTTGATTGACACATATTGTGATTGAGCATAACAAACCCCCTGCGAGAGCCTCTCTGCAGGGGGTTTGTTCTACCGTTCCATATACCGGGTAAGCGCCGCTGTCTGAATCTCAAGCGCCCTGTCAATACCCAGCGCCTTAATCTGGGCTACATAATCATCAAAGCTGTCCAGCGGCTCAATGCCAAAAATAATCTTCAGGGACATCTCATCCACAAGCGTCGTCACATCCAGCATGATGGCGGAAAACTCGGTGCTCTCCTTCTCCGTCTTGGAGATTTGCGGAAGCATGGTGTTCCTGGCATCAGTGTCCGACCAGATCTGCACCGCCTCCTTCTGTTCCGGCAGGAAATAGTATTGCTCCAGATACCGGACATCCTGGACGAATGGCCCGAAGTAGCTGGCACGGGTATACATGGCAAGGGCTTGGGACGGAGCCAGCTTATCCGGGTTATGCATAATCAGATCCGTATATTTCGGGTAACCGTCCTTCATGGCATAGCTTGTGCCTTCCATTCCGAAGTTGAAGAGCAGATGTCCCTCAGGGCTGTAGCCGTAATCCAGCATCCGGACGGCTTCCTCCACATTCCTGCTGCCGCTTGAGATCGCTACGCCTCCGCTGCCCATATAAGCGTTGGCCCTTTGACCAAACTTCGGCTTCTCTCCCTTACGCAGAACCGGATAAGGTGCCGGAACAAACTTCGCCTCCGGCCAGAGGTCCTTGATTGCAGGCTGCCACATGCCTATTCCGGCTCCGGCATTCCATATACTGGCCCCGCTTCTGCCGGTGATCATATTGGCATCGAGCGTCTTCGTATCCACGGTCGCGATATTTTTATCAATCAGGCCCTCTGCATACCAGTTCCGGAATAAGGCCAAAAAAGATTTATAGCCGGGCTCGACGGGTCCATACTTCACTTCTCCCTGATCAAGATAGAATCCCTTCTTAATCCCATAGGCGCCAACGAAAGCACCGCTCTCAATTCCGAATAACGGATTCGGCACTCCCAGGAATGTAAGCGGGGCGGCAACCCCCTTCTTGTCCTTGAACGCCTTCAGCACCGTATGCCAGTCATCAATGGTAGCCGGGACCGGGAGATTCAGTTCATCCAGCCAGTCCTGGCGGATAATCGGCCCCTGGTAGGTAAGCAGCGGATCATCCCCCTGGATGAACGGGAAGACATAATAGCTGCCATTGTCCGTCTTCACCTGCTTGTCGATCTCCGGGTGCTGGCTCAAATACCGCCGCAGGTTAGGCGCATACTTCTGGATCGCATCATTCAGCCGCAGAATATATCCGTCGCTGATCGCCTTCTCGGGGCCGCCCGGGAAGCTGGCCCATTCATATTCCAGCATATCCGGCAGTTCACCCGAAGCCAGCAGGACATTGATCGCCTCCTTGGCCTGATTCGCCGGAGGCTGGATGAAGTCCAGCTTCACCCCGGTGCGGCGCTGCCATTCCTGGAAGAAGGGCACTTCCTGGAAGGTAGGCTTAATGTTCCCGGCGTTGCCGTTCAGCTCCGCCCAATAGGTCAGCGTCTTGTCCGTCTGTAACGGATAACCGTCTGCTCCGGGAAGGACCTCCGCTGCTGACGGCGGTGGTCCCTGCTGCGTCTGATCTGCCTGTGGACTCCATTCCCTGCAGGATGTTAACAGCATCAGATTCAGAAGCAACAGCAGGACAGACTTGCAACTTCTCTTGATCCGCATTGGTTAATCCCCCGTCCCGCTTCGTTAATTTATCCATTGATCTCTTTGTATTTGCCCGGAGTAATCCCCTCATATTTCTTGAATACTCGGATAAAGGTCGCTGCCTCATTATAGCCTGCCAGCTTGGCAATGTCGGCAATTGATCCCTGCTTGGCCCGGATCATGGCCTTGGCCTGTCCGATCCGGTACTTGTTGATGTAATCCAGAACACCTTCCCCCGTCTGATTCTTGAACAGCTTGGACAGATAGCTGCCCTTCAGATTGAAGTGCTCGCCGATCAGATTAACACTCAGATTCGAGTCGCTGTAATGCTCTTCAATATGCTCCGTTACCTTCACCACCAGATCACGCAGCGATTCGGCCCGTTCATGGGATACGTTCTGCTCCAGCCGGGCCGCAGCGTAGGCGCATACCTCGGCGAGCAGCGTCTGAAGCTCTGCCTTCATCTCCAGAATGGTGTCACAGGCAATAATCTTGTCCAGCCACAGCGGATTGTCCCCGAGCAAGCTGTTGTCCCCGCTGCCTAGCTCATTGACCGCCTTGACCATGGTTCCGGCCAGATTGAAGATCAGGCATCTGGCCAGGGTAAGCGAGGTGATGGGCTGATTGAAATTGCGGTCTGTCACCTCGCTGATCAGCCGGGTCGCCTGCTCAAAGTCGCCAACCTTGATCATATTAATAATCTGCTGCTCGACCTGAAGCGGGTAGTAGTATCCGGTCTGCGGATGATCCGCCTGTTCACTGCGGATCTCGTCATAGGTTATGATCTCCTGCTTGCCGAGCACCATCTTATACGCCATGGCATCGACGGCTTCACGATAGGCTTCGGCAATCCCGGGCAGAGAGGAATGGATGCCTCCGATGGATACGGTAAGATCCATCTGATAGCTGCTCAGGAACCGCTGTGCTTCAGCGGCGATGGTGGCCAGATCCTCTCTGAAGAGGGCGGATTCCGGCTCTCCGCAATTTACCAGGCATACCATCATCTCATCCACTTCGACCATGTAACCGGCGTGATGATAATGGCCTGCGAGCTCCTCCACCACATTGCTGATGATGAACTGGACCAGCTTGTTCTTCTCATTCAGGTCAATGCCCGGCAGCTGGGCCGACAGGCTCTCACTATTCTCCACCACGAACAGGATCACGGCGAAATCATCCGAGCGCAGCTGAATATCGAAGGACTGCAAGGCTTCTTCATAAGGAAGAAGTGTATCCATCTTCCCTTTCAGCAGCCGGTTGAGCATATTGGAGCGCAGCACATGCTGATGGATCTGCATTTGCAGCGCAATAGTCTCCTTCTCTCTCCTTGTGTTCGAGATCGCCCTCTGAATGAAGCTCAGCTCATTCCAGTCGGTCCGTTCTTCATGGGAATTCTTGTCTGTCAGCAGCTGGACCAGCTTCTGAATCGGCGAATAGTTGCGGCGCATGAAGAACCATGTTAAAACTCCGGCACTAAGCAGACTGATGAACAGGCTGATATAAGTGAATCTCCGGACATACTCCGCCTTCTCCCAATAGATGCTGCTTGGAATCACCAGCACATATTTCAGTTTGGAGACGGAGGACTGAATATAGAACAGCTCCGAATCGCCGTCTCTTGCCGGCATATTGACCATCTGGCTGCCATCCGGCGGCAAATGCTTCAGCAGGCTGTCCTGATTGATCGATACCGGCAGATTGGAGAGCAGCACTTCATTCTCTTCATTCAGGATAAGCACCTGTCCTCCGCTGAAGCCGGAGATACTCTCAATTGCTTGTTGAAACCTGCCGGTATCCGCCATGACCACAACCGTCCCCGTCTCCCGCCCGTTCAGATCCTTGGGCAGATGGATCAGATAGGCGATTCCGGTCCGGGGTTCAGCGGAATCGAGATGCGGCAGCAGCAGAAAACGGTTATTGGCCGATTGATGAATATTCTCCAGCCACTGTCCAACATTCATAGTTCCTGTATTATGAATAGTGTTGAAAGCGGTTGCGAAATCGCGCACATTGCCCGGCCGGATGACAGCCGCCTCCTGCTCCCAGGTTACGTAGAACTCATCAATTGACGCGTAAGAGGTCTGATACATCCGGAATTCCTTGGCCAGCTGATAAGCGGTGAACTGGGCATCGCCGGAGGATTTGCTTGAATACATCAGGTCCTGAAGCTTGGTGTTCCAGGTAATCTCCATATTCAGCCGTTTCATTAAATCAATCTGGGTATCAATCGTATACCGGACCTGCCTCAGCATGGAGTCGTTGGCACGGTGAATTTCGCTCTTCAGTGCCTGGCTGGACTGCATATACACCAGCAGGCTGACTGCCATTGGTACAACCAGCACAGCGCTGTAGGAAACAAGCCAGGTCACTATAATACTCTTCCGTTTCTCCCACAAATATTTAAAATTCAAGAAGACCCCTCATATCTGTATGTTTTGGATTCAGCGTAACCTTATTATAACGGCCATCTCTGAAGAGGGAATGGTTAAAAAGTAGAAACCGATAGACAAAATCAGAAACAACCCGAATGGCCGGTGCCATTTCGGGTGTTCTGATAGGTTGCCTGACAAGCTGGTACACACATGCGCAGAGCGGGCCCGCACTAGAAAATACGGTGCTCCCAGCCCGCGAGCCTGGCTATACTCTCGACAAAAAAATAGTCTCCGTAGATCAGCGACACATCCACATTGTCTCCTGCAGGCTTGTGCCCCGTACCATGCAGAAGGATC
The DNA here is from genome assembly GCF_000802655.2 of Paenibacillus sp. IHB B 3415. Taxonomy (NCBI): domain Bacteria; kingdom Bacillati; phylum Bacillota; class Bacilli; order Caryophanales; family Paenibacillaceae; genus Paenibacillus; species Paenibacillus sp. IHB B 3415. Next base: position 40,685 of record NZ_JUEI01000072.1, read on the forward strand.
GCTTCATGCTCTGCATCTTCCCACGTTCCATAGTGCTCATACAGGGACTTCAGTATCCGTTCTGCGGATTCCCGGTAGATTCTTCCGTCTACAGCGGACAAGCTCTCCGCCAGCTCCAGCAGACCCGATGCCGCACAAGCTGCTGCGGAAGTATCCCGCGGTTCACCGTCCAGGCTGCTGCCTGCCCGGAAGTCCCAATGGGCCACATGATCCTCCGGCAGGTGGGCGAGGAAGAAATGGGCTACGCGCTGGGCCGCATGCAGGAACGTCTTGTCCCCCGTATGGCGGTAAGTATTCGCCATGCCGTAGAGTGCCCAGGCAGTTCCCCGGCTCCAGCCGGAGTCCGGTGCATGGCCCTGGCCGCCCAGCACCTCCAGGACTTCGCCGGAATGCGGATCGAAGCTGACGATGTGTTTAACCGAGCCGTCTTCGCGGATGAAATGCTTAAGCACGGTCTCGGCGTGCGCCTGCGCGATATGGGCGTACCGGGGATCGCCGGTCTGCCGCGAAGCCCAGAACAGCAGGGACAGGTTCATCGAGGTGTCGATGATGGACCAGCCCGTTTTGTCGCCGTTCCAAGCCCGGATGAACCTGCCGTTCAAATTGTAGCGTCCCGCCAGAAAGTCCGCTGCGGACAAGCCCCGCCGCAGGGCATCCGGATCACCAGTCAGCGTGTGCTTGATTACAGCCGTCGGCAAAAACTGAAAACCGACATCATGATCGAAGGAATTCGGGGCCAGCGTCAGCCGTTCGAGCCGTTCATCCCAGTTCCAGGCTGCTTCGCGGTAAGCGGCTCTGCCGGTCATGTCATGCATAATCCACAGGATGCCGGGCCAGAAGCCCGACGTCCACCAGTCCAGCCGCTGATCGTCATATTTGCCGCTGTCCTTGGCAACATGCGGCGATTTACCGCCGATTAACGTCAGCATCTGCTCTGTTTTATGTTCAAGCTTCTCCCAGAGGAGAGGAATATCAAGTAACTGCTGGATTGCTGCCATAACCAGTCTCCTTTTCAATAGTGGATTGGGGATTGCCGTCAGCCCTTAACAGAGCCGACCATGACCCCTTTGACAAAGAAACGCTGTACAAAAGGATACACGCACAGGATCGGTACCGTGGCGACCATAATCGTTGCGTATTTGATCGTCTCGCCAATCTGCTGGCGGTCGCCCGCACTGGCTCCTGCTGACATGCTGTCCGTAGAATTCGCGATCAGAATCTCCCGGAGCACCAGCTGAAGCGGGTACAGCTCCCTGCTCCTGATGAATACCGAGGCATAGAACCAGCCATTCCACTTGTCGACGGCATAATAGAGAATCATTACGGCAATCACCGGCATGGAGAGCGGAATAATGATACGGAAAAGAATCGTGAAATGATTGGCCCCGTCGATTTTGGCCGATTCCTCCAGGCTGTCGGGAATGCCCATGAAGGCCGTGCGCATGATAATCAGATTGAACGTGCTGATGGAGAAGGGCAGAATCGTAGACCACAGTGAATCCAGCAGCCCCACTCCCTTGACCACAAGATACATGGGAATCAGGCCACCGTTAAAGAACATCGTAAAGAGGATCAGCAGCATAAACGTATTGTTCCAGAGCACATTTTTGCGGGACAGCACGTAGGCGCCCAGGGCCGTCATCACCAGATTCACGGCAAGTCCGGCCACGACGATAAACAGTGTGTTGCGGTATCCCGTCAGAATGCCGGAATTGGCCAGCACACTGCGGTACGCATCGAAGCTGATGCCGAGCGGACGCCACAGGATGCCTTTATGCACCATCAGCTGGCCGGCATCACTGAAGGATGCGAACAGCACATACAGCAGCGGATAGAGCGTAACGATGATCAGAAAGACCAGCAGCACATAGATGCCGGCATAGAAGATTTTATCGAAAAGAGAGCTTTGTTCCTTCACGGGTTCACCTCACCACAAGCTATTTTTGTTGACTTTACGGCTCACGTAATTCGCGGTAATCAGCAGGAACAGGTTGATTACCGAATTAAACAAGCCTACGGCAGAGCTGTAGCTCCAGCCGAATTCAAGCAGCCCTTTGCGGTAGACGAAGGACGAAATCACATCGGCTGTCTCATAAGTGATCGGGTTGTACAGCAGGATAATCTTCTCGAAGCCGACATTCAGCAGATTCCCCATCCGGAGAATCAGCATAATGGAGATGGTCGGCAGAATGCCGGGCAGCGTAATATAGAACATCTGCTTGATCCGGCTGGCTCCGTCCATCCGCGCCGCCTCATACTGCTCCACATCAATGCTCATCAGGGCGGCAATATAGATGATTGACTCCCAGCCGATCCGCTGCCAGATCTCCGAGAGGATGTAGATGGGACGGAATAACTCCGGCTTCTGCAGCATGGCCTGCCCGTCATAGCCGAAGAACGTAAACAGCCCGTTGATCACACCGTCAGCATTCGTGAAGTCGGTAATGATTCCGCAAATGACTACGAGTGAAATGAAATAGGGCATATAGGTGATCGTCTGGGCCACCCGTTTGAATGACTTGCTGCGGATCTCGTTGATCAGCAGGGCCAGAATGATCGGCGCGGGAAATTCAAAGATCAGGGAGTAGAAGCTGATGACCAGCGTATTTTTCAGAATCCGCCAGAAGTAATAGCTGTTGAAGAAATCGTGAAAATGCTTCAGTCCGACCCAGTCGCTCCCGAGAATGCCCTTCATCGGCGAATATTCCTTGAAGGCAATCAGTGCGCCGTACATGGGGGCATAATGAAAAATAAAATAATAAGCGATGACCGGAATCATCATCAGATACAGGTACTTGTTGATCCGGAAATCACGGAGGAAACGGTTTGTCGTCCGCGCAGGTGCCAGGGCTCTTTGTGCTGCGCCGGTTTGCATTTTTGCCATGCGGCTGTTTCACCTCAAATCCAGGGTTGAGCGAGGGCTTCCGCCCTCAGCCCATTGTTATCCGGCCATTATCTGGCGTTATAGCGGTCCAGTGCTGCCTTCTGGATTTCGATCGCACGGTCCAGTTTCAGCGACTTCATCTTGTCCACGTAGCTCTCATACTTCTCCAGCGGCTCCTGGCCGAGGATAATCTTCAGTGTCATTTCATCCACCAGCGTATTGATATCATTCATAATCGTCGCATACTCGGAGCTCTCCTCCGGAGTCGGTGTAATCGGCGGCAGATTGTATTTGTCCGCATCCGTGTTCTTCCAGATGCCCACCGCGTCACGCTGGGTCTGCAGGGCGAAGAATTGCTCGGCATAACGCTGATCCTGGACAAACGGACCGTTGTAGCTGCCGCGGGCATACTTCGAAATCGCCTGCGCCGGAGCCAGCTTGTCCGGATTCTTCAGCAGCAGGTCGGTGTATTTCGGATAGCCATCCTCCATATTGTAGCTGACGCCCTCCGTACCGAAGTTGAAGAACAGATGGCCTTCCTCGCTGTAGCCGTAATCCAGCATTTCCACGGCGAGCACCGGGTCCTTGGCTGAGGTTGTGATGGCTACCGTTCCTTCGGAGGCATAGGCCTGGCTCTTCTGTCCGAACTTAGGCGTTTCGCCTTTGTTCAGCACCGGATAAGGTGCGGCGACCAGCACAGCCTTCGGATCATTGCCTTCGACCAGCGGCTGCCATTTGCCGATCCCTCCGCCCGCGTTGCCTACGGATGCGCCGGTCTCTCCTGAAGCCATGTTGCCGTCCAGTGCTTTGGAATCTGAGGTGGCGATATTCTTGTCCAGCAGGCCGTCCGCATACCACTGGCGGAACAGCTTCAGGTATTCCTTGAAGCCGCTCTCGGCAGGGCCGAACTTGATCGCGCCGTCTTCCTGATAGAAGCCGCGGGTCACGCCGAAAGCCCCCAGGAAGGCGCCGTTGCCGGATTCATTGAAGAAACGCGGCTTGCTGACGACGGAGAACGGTGCGGCCGCCCCTTTTTTCTCCTTAAAGGCGGTCAGGGTCTTGGTCCAGTCATCAATGGTCTCCGGCACCGGCAGGCCCAGCTCATCCAGCCAGTCCTTGCGGATAATCGGCCCCTGGAACACGCGCAGGAACTCATCCCCCCGGATAAAAGGGAACGCATAATAGCTGCCGCTGTCCGTCTTGACCATCTTGTCAATGTCCGGATGATCCTGCAGATATTTCTTCAGATTCGGCGCATGCTTGTCAATCAGATCATTCAGCTTCAGAATGTATCCGTCATTGATCGCTTTCTCAGGCCCCCCCGGAAAGTCGCCCAAAAAGTTGTACTCAATCATATCCGGCAGATCGCCTGACGCCAGCATGACGTTAAGCGCTTCTTTGACCTGGCCGGTCGGCGGTGCCGTGAATTTCAGCGGAACGCCGGTTTGCTTTTGCCAATCCTGGAAAAAGGGAATTTCATCATGCGTCGCCGCAACACTGATCAGATTGCCGTTGATTTCTCCCCAATAGCTGAGCTTCTCGTCCGTCTGGATCGGATAAGTGGCCGGCCCGCTTGCTTCGGTATCATTGGCCGTGTTGCCCGTATTGCCTGCGTTGCCTGTATTGCCGTTGTTGCCCGCCGCCGTATTATTAGAAGAACAGGCGGAGAGCGATGCTGCGAGCATCATAAGAATCAGTACAGATGTTAACCGTCTTTTCATTACATGACCTCCGAATAAGGTGTGGTGAGATGCATCTCTTCCACAGATTAACGAATGGGCAGGGCTTACGATATGGGCGAAAACAGGGATTGTATGCTGATTTCCGGCTGCTGCAGTGACAATTTCTCCAATGCAATGGGCAAAATCGCTCTGACAGCGCCATTTTGGGCATTTCTGGAGGGATTTATCCCTCTAATTTCCTCCCATAGCCTGCTGCCGGCCAATTCAGAGGGATTTATCCCTCTAATTTCCTCCCATAGCCCGCTTCCGGGCCAATTCAGAGGGATTTATCCCTCTAATTTCCTCCCATAGCCCGCTTCCGGGCCAATTCAGAGGGATTTATCCCTCTAATTTTCTCCCATAGCCTGCGGCTGGCCAATTTAGAGGGATTTATCCCTCTAATTTCCCCCCATAGCCCGCTTCCGGGCCAATTTAGAGGGATTTATCCCTCTAATTTCCTCCCATAGCCTGCGGCTGGCCAATTTAGAGGGATTTATCCCTCTAATTTCTCCATGCGGGGTCTATTTTCAGGGACAAAAGATGAGTTGGTACTATGTATAAAATAAAAGCTTGGATTATCACCAAATGCTCAGCAATTTTTGCTCAACTGTCAGTTTTCTTAAATTTCACGAAAAACCGCCCTGCATAATGAAGGCATCAGCTGCCATCATGCAGGGCGGTTCTAACGGGGATATCGCTTATGATACGTCTTAGCGGTCAATCGTTGCCATAATCCAGTCGGGGTAACGCTGCCCGGAGATTGTCCCCGGCGCCAATGCATCGTCCAGCCGCTTCATCTCGGCCGGATTAAGCGCGAGGCTGCCCGCGGCCACATTCTCTTCAAGGTATTTCCGGCGTTTCGTGCCGGGAATCGGCACGAAATCTGCACTCTTATGCAGGATCCAGGCCAGCGCGATCTGTGCGGGCTTCGCCTACTTCAGTGCAGCGAGTTCATGTACAATCTGCGCAGCCTTCAGGTTAGCGTCATAATTGGCCCCCTGGTAGCGGGGATCGGCGCGGCGGGGATCGGCGCGGCGGGGATCGGCGCGGCGGGGGCGGGGATCGGCGCGGCGGGGATCGGCGCGGCGGGGATCGGCGCGGCGGGGATCGGCGCGGCGGGTATCGCCTTCGGCATACTCTTCCGAACGTTTCACCCCTCCTGCCAGGAATCCCCGCCCCAGCGGGCAGAACGGTACGAGCCCGATGCCCAGCTCGCGCAGCACAGGAATGATATCCGCCTCCAGATTACGCTCCCATAGCGAATTTTCACTCTGCAGCGCAGATACCGGATGAACCGCATGGGCGCGGCGGATGTTGCGGGTACCCGCTTCGGACAAGCCGAAGTAACGTACCTTGCCCTCTCTGACCAGATCACCTACTGTTCCGGCTACCTCTTCGATAGGCACAGCCGGATCAATGCGGTGCTGATAGAGCAGATCAATATAGTCGGTGCCCATCCGCAGAAGCGAGCCTTCTACCGCCTCGCGGATCTCCTCCGGCCGGCTGGCTCTCTCGGCACCGACCTGCTTGCCGTCCTTGAACCGGAAGCCGAACTTGGTTGCTAAGATGACTTCGCTGCGGCGGCCCTTGAATGCCCGGCCCAGCAATTCTTCATTCGTAAGGGGACCATATCCCTGGGCCGTGTCGAAGAAATTACAGCCGAGTTCAATGGCCCGGTGCAGTGTGGCATTGGACTCACCCTCATCCGCCGGTCCATAGGATTGACTCATTCCCATGCAGCCCAGGCCGATGGCGGGTACCTCCAGCCCCTGACTGCCAAGCTTGCGTGTGTGCAGTGTCATTATTCCTCCCCTCCAATTGTGAATTCCACATTCGTCAGCTGCTCGCTCAGACTCCAGAGGCGGTCCGCCGCTTCAGGGTCGACTGCGTGCGGCATCACGCCAAGTGCCAATGAGCCGATACGGCGGGCAGCCTCGTTACGGGTGACAGCTTCGGCATTCTCCACCAGCGGGGCAATATCGCAGTTCTCACAGTAGACGCCGCCCATCCCTTCCAGCTGCGGGCTTAACGCGCACCATACACTGGTCGCTGCCCCCTGCTGTGCTGTTTTGAGATTCCGCGAAGGATCTAGAATAGGGTTGCCAGCTCCGTCAATCACACCGGCGGCTTGAAGTTCTTGGAAGGACAGATGCTCCTCGAGGCCCGTACCGGCGATGCTGCCCGGATGAACGGAGAAGGCGCGCACACCTTCGTCCCTGCCGCGCGTGTCCAGCGCCAGCGCGAACAGAATATTGGCCGTCTTCGACTGGCCGTAGGCGGACATGCGGTCATAGCTGCGGTGTACGAAGTTCGGATCTTCAAATATGACCGGGGATTGCCGGTGTCCCCATGAAGATACCGAGACGACTCTAGCCCCCTCGGCCTGACGCAGAGCGTGCCATAGACGGGCCGTCAGCTGAAAGTGTCCCAGATGATTGGTAGAGAAGTGAGACTCGTATCCCCTCTTATCGCGCACCAGGGGAGCAGCCATAATACCTGCGCTGTTAATCAGCAGATGCAGCGGCTGGCCTGTGGCAAGAAACCTTGCTGCGAAATCATCAATGGAGTACGGGTCCATCAGATCCATCCGCTCAATTCTGACATTGTCTATTCCGGCAAGTGCAGCTCCCGCTCTGGCGGTATCCCGCGCCGGGATAAGGACCTCTGCACCGGCCGAAGCCAGTGCACGCACCGTTTCGAGCCCAATCCCGGAGTATCCGCCGGTAATAATGGCAGTGACGCCGCTGAGGTTTGTGCCGTGCAGAATCTCCTCGGCAGTTGTGGAGGCTCCAAAACCGGAGCCGATAGGTTGTTGCTGGTTAACTGTCATGATCCAGGACCTCCTTGAATAACATCTCAAGGCTATTATCGTTTGCCCTCCATGGACATCATAGACCGTTTCTGCCTAAAACTTGCCTAAAGCTGCAATCACTCTTTTACCATCCCATTCTGCCTATTGCTTCCGTACAAGTTACGGCTATACTGTACACTAACAGTACAGGCTAGAGAGAACTGAACCTATATAAACAGGAAGGCGGGATGTACAATGACAGAGCAACAGCTCGAGACCCGCTCCGCTCCTGGACAGAGTACCGGTAATCATCAGGAGCAGATCGCCGGGATCATCGCGCAGACTTGAGAAAATCACCCTTGCGGACGGACGCCATCCCACTGTGATCCCGTATCTTTCGATTTCCCGCAATAGCCGGATAACCCCGCTGATTCCAAGTGTCTTAACGCCTTCCTTTTGTCTGATCCTACAAGGCATGAAGAAGCTGCACTACGGCTCAACCAGTCTTGAATATCTGCCGGGAGACTACATGGTGTCCATGATCCATCTCCCTGCCTTCGCGCAAATTGCCGGGGTCTCCAGGGAAATGCCATATATCGGTCTTCGCATTGACATCACTACACAGGAAATCGCCTCTGTAATGACGCAGGCTGGAATCAGCATAAAGCCCAGAGACAAGAAGGTGAATAATGCCGCCTTTATTGGCAAAGCCGACGCCAGCCTTCTGGAGCTGTTCAGCCGGCTGTTGAAGCTCGCTGGCAACGCCAGTCCCCGGGAAGCCGTCTATCTGTCCGGACTCATCAAGCATGAGCTGATCTTCAATTTGCTGACCGGCGATTACGGGCATTTGTTCCTGCAGGAGGTGCTCTTTGACCAGAAAGCCGATGGTATCGGCCAGGCCATCGCATGGATTCACCAGAATTACAGCCGCTCCTTCACCGTCCAGGAGCTTGCTGATGCCCATAATATAAGCGTGTCCGGCCTGCATCATAAGTTCAAAGCCATTACGGCAATGGGACCGTTGCAGTATCAGAAGCAGCTGCGCCTCCAGGAAGCCAGACGGCTTATGCTGAGCGGTTCCATGGGTGCCACGGCTGCTGCCATGGAAGTAGGCTATGAGAGTGCCTCGCAGTTCAGCCGCGAATACCGCAGACTGTTCGGCCTCCCGCCGCTCAAGGATATCCGGGCTGTGCGAAGAAGCATCGACCCAGGTGAATTGTAACAGCCGAATGGGAAGTCTGGCGCTCCCGAAGTATACTAGAGAAGCTGGTCCCAACTATTACTATCCGCAGACGCATCTATAGCGATTATAGCCTGCACACCTGCCAGAAAGAGGTTGTTCACATGTCGTTGTCTTCTTATTCCGCTCATGATGCTCTGGGGCTTGCCGCCCTTGTTAAGGCACGTGAAGTCTCACCACGCGAGCTCGTGGAAACCGCCTTCGCCCGGCTCGATGAAATGAATCCGCTGCTGAATGCAGTAGTCCGCACCCGGCGGGAGGCAGCGCTGAAGGAAGCGGATGAGATGCCGGTTCTTGATGATGACACTTCCCGGCCGTTTGCCGGCGTGCCCTACCTGCTGAAGGATATCTCCCAGGCGATCGGCGGAGAACCGCTGACTTCGGGTGCCCTGCTCATGAAGGACAATATTGCCAAGCGGGACTCTAATTACGTAGCCCGTATCCGCCGCGGCGGCTTCATACCGCTGGGACACACGAATACCCCGGAATTCGGCCTCAAAAATATTACCGAGCCCCTGCTCCACGGCCCGGCGCGTAATCCGTGGAACCCCGCCTATTCCCCCGGCGGTTCCAGCGGTGGTGCTGCGGCGGCCGTAGCCGCAGGGATCGTTC